>JANNMP010000242.1:0-4110 GCA_031398015.1 Burkholderiaceae bacterium | reverse complement strand
CGTCGCCGACGAAGACCAGCTTGTAGTCCTTGTTGTACTTGTGGATCACGTCCCAGGTGCTGAACTTCTCGCTGACGCGGCGCCGGTTGTTCTTCCACATGAAGTCGTAGACGCAGTTGTGGAAGTAGTAGAACTCGAGGTGTTTGAACTCGCTCTTGGCCGCGCTGAAGATCTCCTCGACCCGGTGGATGTGCTCGTCCATGGTGCCGCCCACGTCCATCAGCAGCAGCACCTTGACCTTGTTGTGGCGCTCGGGCACCAGCTTGATGTCCAGGTAGCCGGCATTCGCTGCAGTGCAGTGGATGGTGTCTTCCAGGTCCAGCTCTTCGGCCGCACCTTCACGGGCAAAGCGGCGCAGCCGGCGCAGGGCGACCTTGATGTTGCGGGTGCCCAGCTCCAGCGTGTCGTCATAGTCTTTGTAGGCACGCTGGTCCCACACTTTCACCGCGCTCTTGTTGCGGCTTTTCTCCTGGCCGATGCGCACGCCCTGCGGGTTGACACCGTAGGCGCCAAACGGGCTGGTGCCGCCGGTGCCGATCCATTTGCTGCCACCTTCGTGGCGCTCTTTCTGTTCTTCGAAGCGCTTCTTGAGCGTCTCCATCAGTTCGTCCCAGCCCATCTTCTCGATCTTGGCCTTGTCCTCGGCGCTGAGTTCAAGCTCCAGGTTCTTGCGCAGCCATTCCAGCGGCACTTCCTTGGTGAAGTCGGCCAGCATTTCCACGCCCTTGAAGTAGGCGCCAAAGGCGCGGTCGAACTTGTCGTAATGGGCCTCGTCCTTGACCAGGGTGGTGCGCGACAGGTAGTAGAACTGGTCGATCGAGGTGTCGATCACGCCGGCCTTCACCGCTTCGAGCAGGGTCAGAAACTCCTTGACCGAGACCGGCAGCTTGGCGGCACGCAGGGTGTAGAAAAAGTTGATCAGCATGGGGGCCTTTCAGTGCGCCAACGGCTGCGTTGCGGCAAGCATAGCCACATCAGGCCTCGGCTGCCTTGGCGGCCTTGGCCGACTTGATTGGCTTGGCAGCCTTGGCCTTCTTGCCGCTGCCCGCCGGGTGCGCCGCCAGCCAGCCGAAGAACTCGTCGAACCACAGGCGGCTGTTGTGGGGCTTCAGGATCCAGTGGTTTTCATCCGGGTACCAGAGCAGCCGCGCCGGCACTTGGCGCGCCTTGAGCATGTTGTAGTAGGCCAGGCCCTGGGCGTCAGGCACGCGGTAGTCGAGTGCGCCGTGGATCACCAGCGTGGGTGTCTGCATGGCGGCAGCGCTGGCATGCGGGCTCTGGGCGTTGACCTGGGCCGGCTCGTCCCACCAGGCCGCGCCCAGTTCTTTGTTGAGCCAGGCGCCGGCGTCACCCGAGAACATCGCCTGCCAGTCAAAGCAGCCGGCATGGCAGATGTAGGCGGCATAACGCCCAACCGGCACATGGCCGTTCATCCAGGCCACCATGAAGCCGCCGTAGCTGCCACCGCTGGCGTAGACCCGGGCCGGGTCGATGCAGGGGCGCTTGAGCAGCTCGGTGGTGGCGGCCTCGATGTCCTGCAGTTCCAGCTCGCCCCAGCGGTGGGTGATGCTGTCCAGGAAGGCATGGCCGAAGCCCGACGAGCCGTGGTAATTGACGACCGCCACCACCTGGCCGCTGTCCCCCTTCTCACCACTGCCGGCGGCAAACAGGGCGTTGTTCCAGCGGTAGTGCCAGTTGTCGCCCACAGCGGTGTGCGGGCCGCCGTGGATCACCTGCAGCAGCGGGTAGGTCTTGGTCTCGTCAAAGCCAGGCGGGTAATACAGCCACACCTGCACCGGGTCACCCAGCGCGCCAGTGATGCGGATGGCCTCATGCCGGCCAAGCTGGATGCGGCCGAGCAGGTCGTCATTGAAGGTCTCGATGCGTTGTGCCGCCGCGCCCGGCAGATGCGCATGGCAGCGCGCCGGATGGTCGGCGGCGTCGGCCACCGTCACCAGGGTGCCGGCAGCCTTGTCGAAGCCCTGCACTGTGCCGCCGCGCACCAGCACCTCGGCACGCCGGTCGGCCAGGTCAAAGCGCCACAAGTGGCGCTGGCCGTGTTGCTCAGCCGCCAGCAGCACCGCCTGGCCGTCGTCTTCCCACAGCAGCGGCGCGGCCACGGCGTGGTCCCATTCGGCGCTGACCACGTCCACCGGCTCACCCGGGCGCACGACGGCCAGCTGCTGCGGCATGGTGTGGCGCAGCGCCTGGTGGCTGGCCAGGAAGGCGATGCGTTGGCCGTCCGGGCTGTAGCGGGGGGCGGCAAAATCCCAACCCACATCCTGCGCGACCACGGCGAAGCGGCTGCGCTTCAGCTCAAGTTCGACCAGCAGCTGGCGGTTGCCGATGCGCCGCTCGGGCGCCGGGTCGAAGGCAAACACCAGCCGCTTGCCATCGGGCGCGATGTCGAAGCAGTTCACATCGGGCTCGGCCCAGTCCAGGCTGTAGGGCGTGCCTTCGAACAGATCGTCGACCTTGCCGCTGCGCACATCCATGCGGTGCAGGTGGGGCACCCGGTCCATCGGCAAGAAGTGGTCCCACCAGCGGAACACGCTCTGGCTGGTGGCGATGCCGGTGGCCTTGCGCGCCTGCTGCGCCTTCATGGCCTTGGCCTGGGCCTTGGCGCCAAGCTTGTGCGGCCACACCCAGGACACGAACACGATGTGCGCACCATCGGGGCACCAGCGGAAGGCGTCCACACCGGTGGCCACCTCGCCCACGCGCCTGGCTTCGCCGCCGTCGGCGGGGATCACATAAAACTGCGGCGTCAGGTCTTTCTGGCCCTGCTGCTCGCGTTTGGCGGTGAAGCCGATCAAGTCACCACGCGGGCTGAACTGCGGCTGGCCGTCCTTGTCACCACACTGGGTCAGCTGGCGCGGCGCGCCGCCCAGCGTGGACAGCAGCCACAGCGCGCTGCTGGCGCTGTTGTCGTGCATCGCAAACTTGTTGACCGCCAGCACCGCCTGTGCGCCGTCGGGTGACAGGCTGGGGTTGCCCAAGCGCTGCAGTTGCCACAGGTCGTCCAGCGTGATCGGCTTTTGGCGGGGCATGGTGGCTTTCTAGCGGTGCGGGCTCAGCGCGGGCGCGCCAGTTGAAAGTCCAGGTGCGCGCGCACGGGGGGCCATTCAGCGGCGGTGATGCTGTAGACGGCGGTGTCGCGCAGCGAGCCATTGGCCGCGCGCTGGTGGCAACGCAGCATGCCGTCAAGCTGCGCCCCCAGGCGCTCGATGGCGCGGCGGCTGGCGGTGTTGAAGCGGTGGGTGCGGAACTCGACCGCAATGCACTGCAGGGTGTCGAACGCGTGGGCCAGCAACAGGCGCTTGGCCTGGGTGTTCAGCGCTGAGCGCTGCACCCGGCTGGCATACCAGGTGGAGCCGATCTCCACACGCTGGTGCGTGTTGTCGATGTTCATGTAAGTGGTCATGCCCACCGCCGTGCCGCTGGCGTCGAACACGGTGAAGGGCAGCATGCTGCCGGCCGCATGCAGGCCCAGGCGGCGCTGGATTTCCGCCGCCATGCCCTCGGGCGAGGGGATGGCGGTGTACCAGAGTTTCCACAACTCGCCATCATGCGCAGCGCTGGCCAGCGCATCGGCATGGTCGGGCTGCAGCAACGCAAGCCGCACCTGGCTGTCTTGCAACGTGATGGGCGTGGTGATCTTGGGCAGGGCCACGGTGTCGCTCCGGTTCAGGGTTTGGCAGTGCGGCGGGCACGCCAGCGCAGCGATGCCCATTTGCCGGCGCCCAGGCCAGCCAGCAGCAGGCCCCAGCCGAGCAAGGTGTGGGCACTGAAGCCGCTGGCGGTGGTGATGTCCACGCCCAGCCAGCGGCCCAGTTGCCAGCCGGCCAGGCCGCCGGCCACAAAGCCCAGGGCGTCGGCCAGGCCGTCGGCCAGGGCGGCTTTCACGCTGGGTGCGGCCATGCGCAAATGACTCTCAGGCGCTCAACGGTTGTGGCGCTGCATGAACACCAGCTTTTCGAACAGCGTCACGTCCTGCTCGTTCTTGAGCAGCGCGCCCACCAGCGGTGGCACCGACACCTTGTCGTCCTTGCTCTGCAGCACCTCCAGCGGGATGTCTTCGGCCACCAGCAGCTTCAGCCAGTCGAGCAG
>JANNMP010000226.1:0-11182 GCA_031398015.1 Burkholderiaceae bacterium | reverse complement strand
CAGCGCAACACAGATTCTTCAAGGAGCAGGCAAGACGGTCCATCGGATATTGGTCAAGCCGGCCTTGCTGAAATTCGACCTTCGGGTAACTACTGAATCGCCAAAAGAGAAGCCTGGGTCTGCTTTGCTCGAATCCCCCGGGCGAGGCCTGGCCCCGAAGCGAGCCTGTGTCCACGACTTGTATCCACGACTTGTGAAGACCCAAACAAGACACACAGAATCAGCACCATGCCCACACCCACCACCACCCCTCCCCAAGCCCCGGCTGACTTGGCCGGCCTGCGTGACTGGATCGGACGCAGCGAGACGCTGCACGATGCCATCGTGCCCCACCCGGTGGTGGCCCTGCACGCCACGCTGGACTACCCCAGCGCCGAGCGGCCCGCCGGCACCGCCTTGCCCTACCTGTGGCACTGGCTGTACTTTCTGCCCACCTACCGGCACAGCGAATTAGGCGTTGACGGCCACCCCAGCCGCGGCGGCTTTTTGCCACCGGTGCCGCTGCCACGGCGCATGTGGGCCGGCAGCCAGCTGCAGTTTCACCAACCGGTGCGCCTGGGCGATGCGATGCAGCGCCAATCGACCATCGCCGATGTCACGGTCAAGGAAGGCCGCACCGGCCGCCTGGTGTTTGTGAAGGTGCAGCACGATCTGCGCTGCGTTGGCGCGGCCAGCCCCGCCATCACCGAATCCCATGACATCGTCTACCGCGATGCCAAACGCCCCGACGATGTGGACCCGGCGCCCGCCGCCGCAGCCACCGGGGCCAACGGGGCCAACGGGGCCACCTGGCAGCGTGAATGGCTGCCCGACGACGTGATGCTGTTTCGCTACAGCGCGCTCACCTTCAACGGCCACCGCATCCACTATGACCGCCGTTATGTCACCCAGGTGGAGGGCTACCCCGGCCTGATCGTGCACGGCCCGCTGATCGCCACGCTGCTGATGGACCTGCTGCGCCGCCAGATGCCCGATGCCGATGTGGCCGAGTTCCGCTTCAAGGCGGTGCGGCCCACCTTTGACGGCGTGCCCATGCGGGTGAACGGCCAGCCCCAGGCCGACGGCAAGACGGTGAGGCTGTGGGCGCAAGACCACCAAGGCTGGCTGACCATGGATGCCGTGGCCACGTTGCGTTAGGCCGATCTTCGCCATCAACCAGCCTGTGTGACTCTGGCAGACCGAGGCACTCGATGACCACCGGCTCACGCAGCACGCCGATGGGCCGCATCGCGTCCTGCCCCGGGCTTGCCAAGCGCAGCATGCCCGCCTTGTCACGGCGCTTCGCCGAGCGGTCGAACAACAGGCCAACGCGGGCTGGACCGATGATGATTTTTACGTCGCCATCGCCACAGCCTGCCGCGCCGCCAGACCTGCAGGCACTCAACGCTGCGGCGCCACAACGGGCGCCACCGCAGCCGGTGCCAGATAACCCGGCGCCAGCACGTCCAGCGCCGGCTGGTAGAAGCGCGATGTGATGCCCAGCACATGCTGCATCGCATGGTCGATGCCGTCCAGCCTGAACGGCCGCTGCGCCAGGCCAGGTGGCAGCGGCGGCAGCACGGCACCATCGGCAGCGCGCTGCCACCACAGCATCGGGATGCTGTAACCCGACGCATCTTGTGCGCTGTGGCCGGCAAAGTCGCGCCGGTGGCCCACTTCCTGGCCATGGTCGGAGAAGTACAGCAGATCAACCGCGCGGCCCGGGCGCTGCTGGTGCAGCAGTGCCAGCACCTGGCCCAGCACGCTGGCGCCGCAGGTCACCGCGTCGTCGTAATCATTGCGGGCCTGGCGGATGCTGGCCGAGCGGCCGGCCGCACGCATCTGCTGCATCACCGCGTCGTCGGCCACATCGCGCCAGCGCTGCTGGCCTGCCGGGCAGCGCTGGCGGAAGTGGAAGTGCTGGCCCAGCAGGTGCAGCACGATCAGTTCGTGCGGCGGCGCCGGGTCGGCCAGCCACGCACGCAGCGGTGGCAGCAGGTCGTGGTCGGTGGCATTGCTGTCGCGCCAGTTGCCATGGTTGACAAAGCGCTGGCGCTGCGCGGTCTTGGCCATGGCCGCAAACCAGCCTTCATGCGCCGGTTGGTTCGACAGCCAGCTGACCTGGTAACCCGCAGCTTGGGCCAGCTGGGTGATGTCGGGCAGGCTGCGCCAGGTGTGGACATCGGCCCGCGTGGCCGGCGTCAATGCCAGCCGCAACGATGCCAGCGTGAAGGCCTCGGCCGACCAGCCAGCGCCAAACAACACCGCCCGGCCGGGCAGCGTGGCCAGCGCCTGGGTGAGTGGCGCGGTGGTGTCGCGTGCATAGCCCAGCGCGCCCCAGTTCAGCCGGTTGTCGCTCTCACCCAGCACCAGCACCACGGTGTGTGGCGCCGTGTCGGTCAGGCGCACTTGCCAACCAGCACTGCCAGCCGCCACCTGGGCGCGGGTGGCATCCAGGCCCTGGATTTCACGCGCGGCTTGGCTGTGGCGCACGGCCACCACTGCCCAGCGCAGCAGCGGCTGCTGGCGCAGCATGGCCGGGTTGAAGTGCAGCGCGGCGGCCAGCAGGGCCAGGCTGGCCAACGCGGCCGTGGCCAGGCGCGATGGACGCTGTGCCGGCGTGCCGGCCACAGCGCGGCGTGGCAGCAGCCAGGCCGCCGCCAGCAGCGTGGCGATCACCAACACCACACCCCGCCCGATGGCGCCTGCCTGCTGGCGCAAAAAACCCACTGTCTCGCCGGCATTGGTGTTGGCCAGGCTTTCGGCGATCACGCCGGGCTGCGGGTCGGTGCCGAAGAAGCCCCGCACCACACCCTGGCTGGCAATGTCCAGCGCAAACAGCATGGTCAGCGCCAGCCCCGCCAAACGCGCGCTGCGTGGGCCGGCGCGGCGGCACAGCAGCCACAGCGCGCTGCCGGCCACGGCCCACCACAGCGCCATCTTGGCCAGGTCTTTGGCTTCCATGAAGCCGGCCAGCACGGCTGCGCCATGCAACAGGGCGCCCAGCGCCGCGAATCTCCACCAAGTCATCGCCACCAGGCCATCGGCATCAAGCGAAGGTGGTGGGCGCCTGGCCCAGCAACAGCGGCAGCAGCGATGCGGCCACTGACTGTGCACTGCGTTGCGGGTCGAAGTCCGGCACCAAGCCTTTGTAGTGGCGCTCGATCACACCGGCATGCGTCTGTGCCAGCAATTGGCCCATGGCCTGCTCCAGCGCGGCATGCGCGGGCGGGCCATTGACGATGGCCTCATGCGTGAGCCCGCTGTGCCAGCGGTGCACGCCCGGCAGCCCGGCATACCAGCTGGGGCCGAACACCAGCGCCGGCTTGCCCTTGCGCACCGCCTCCCAGCCCACGGTGCCGCTGATGCTGGCCACGTACAGCGCCTTGGCCGTCAGTTCATGCGTGCTGGCAAACGACGGCATGAACTGCACTTGCGGCATGCGCTTCAAGCGGTGGAAGAACATCGGCCCGCGCATGTAGGCACCCTGCTTGGGGTTCTCTTTGACCAGGATGCGCACGCCAGGCGGCAGCATGCCGGCCAGGGTTTCGATCGCCAGCGCCTGGTCCTTGAACGGCCCGCCGAGCGCCGACGTGGTCATCTCGGGCTGCAGTTGCAGCGCAAAGTACACAAACTGGCCGCTCAGGTCGGGGGTTTGGTCCTCAAACTGCAGCAGGTGCTCGAAGTAGGCCAGCTCGTCCTCATGGAAGAAGCGCGCAAACGGGTCGCGCCAATCGGGCAGGCCGGCGTAGATGCGCTGCAAACGCCGCAGCAGCCCCACCACGTAGAGCGGGTTCAAGGCCTTCAGCTTGCGCTTGAGCAGCAGGAACGCCGTCAGCTGCAGCACCGCCTTGGCGCTGATGCGGCCGCCACCTGACTTCTGCTGCGCCACGCCCTGCATGTAGAAATGCTGCAGCGTCTCGTCGCGGTTGATCGGCCAGGGCGCGGCACTTGGCTGGCCGGGTGTGATGCGGCCGAAGGCCTCGATGCCGGGCATCGAGAAGAACCGGTCGGGGAACAGCGATTGCGTGACCACCAGCGTCTGCAGCCCCAGGCAACGCCCGACCTGGTAGACGAGGGTGTCGTGCACCAGGTGCGGCACGTTGAAGAACAGCATGTGGGTGGCGCCGCTGTCGGTGATGCGCTGCGCCACCACATCGGCCAGGATATGGTGGTAGTCCCAGTAGTCATGGAAGCCGCTCAGTTTGTGCGGCAGGTGGGCGTAGGGCTCGGCACGCCGGTGCAGGTGGTCGATGAAGTCATCGACCTGCGCGCCCCAGTCCGGCTGCAAAAACAGGCCATGCGCCTTGCCGCTGTAGGCCGTGTCTTCGGTCAGGTGGCCGCGCTTGCCGCGGCGTTGGTTCATGCGCGAGACGGCCGAGGCCTTGAAATCAGCGTCGCTGCTGCCCAGGTGCAGCACCAGCGTGATCTGGCCGGCGGCCAGTTGCACCAGCGCGTGGAGCGCCGCGTCGGTGTTGGCGGCGGTGGACACGCACAGCAGCTTGACCGTCATGCGCTCGGCGTCAACGCATCCCAGGCCACCGGCGTGTTCACCGCGATGTCGCGCGTGGCACGTTGGCCGACCACTGCGTCCAGGTGCTTGGGCGCCAGCCCGAAGCCGGGCCGCACGCTGCGCACAGCATCTGCTGTCACCAAATCACCGGCCTTCAGCGGCTTGACGAAATACAGCGAGCGGCGGAACTGCGCATTGCCGATCTCGCTGCTCTTGCGGCCGTAGTCGACCTGGCCCAGCGCCGACCAGGCGGTGTGCGCACCCTGGCACAGCTGGGCCAGCTCGGCTGGCTGCAGGCTGAAGCTGTCATCGGGCCCGCCGCCCGACCGGTCGAGCGTGAAGTGTTTTTCGATCAGCGCCGCGCCCAGCGCCACGGCGGCAATGGCGGTGGTGTTGTCCAGCGTGTGGTCTGACAGGCCGGTGACCACGCCCCAGCGGTTGATCATGTCTGACAGCGTGCGCAGCTGGTAATCGGCCGCCGGCGCCGGATAGCCGCTGACGCAATGCAGCAGCGCCAGTTGCGTGCAGCCACCGGCGCGCGCGGCGTCCACCGCCTCGCTGATCTCATCCGCATCGGCCATGCCGGTGGAGATGATCATCGGCTTGCCAGTGCCGGCCACGTAGCGGATCAGCGGCAAATCAACCGCTTCGAAGCTGGCGATCTTGTAGGCCGGGGCATTCAGGTCTTCGAGCAGATCGACTGCGGTGGTGTCAAACGGTGAGCTGAAGATGGTGATGCCGCGTGCACGCGCACGCTCGAACAGCGGTGCGTGCCAGGCCCAGGGCATGTGGGCCTGCTGGTAGAGGTCATACAGGCGCTGGCCGTGCCACAGGCCGCCTTCGATCACGAAGCCGGGGCCGCTGCTGTCCAGCGTGATGGTGTCGGGCCGGTAGGTCTGCAATTTCACTGCATCGGCGCCGCTGTCCTTGGCGGCATCAACGATGGCCAGCGCGGTGGCCAGGCTGCCGTTGTGGTTGGCCGACAGCTCGGCGATCACGTAGGGCGGCGCGTCGGCGGCGATGCGGCGGCCGGCGATTGCGATGGCGGGTGGCGTTGGGGTCATGGCGCAGTTTCTCCGTCGGTGCCAGGCCAGTCGGCATGCAGCAGGCCGAAGCACAGCACGTCATGGTATGCGCCGTCACTGGCCCGGTGCTGTTGGCGCAGCCGGCCTTCTGCGGTGAAGCCCAGCTTGCGGTGCAGCGCGATCGACGCGGCATTGCCGGCCAGGACCTGGCCGCACAGCTTGTGCAGGGCTTCGGTGTGGAACGCCCAGGCCAGCGCGGCGCGGCCCAGTGCGGTGCCGGTGCCCCGTGGCGCGCCGGGCGCGGCGTAGAAGCCCCACTCGGCCACGCCGCCCGGGGCCACGCCGCTGAAGTGCACAAAGCCCAGGGGCTGGCCCGGTGCCTGCCACAGCAGCAGGCGGCGCGTCGGGTTGGTGGACTGGCGCTCGAACCACTGCTGGTGCTCGGCTTCACCGATGGCATGGCTGCTGAACAGATGTTCACGCACGGCGGGGTGGTTGCGCCAGGCGCGCAGCAACGGCAGGTCAGCGGCTTGCAGCGGGCGCAGCGTGGCGGTGCAAGCCATGCTGTTCAACTTGCCAACAAGGCATCGGCCACACGCTGGGTGCCCAGGCCGTCGGTGACGGCAGCGGCTGCGGCCGACATGGCCTGCAAGACGCCTGGCTGGGCCACAGCGTGCAGCGTGGCGTGCAGGCTGCCGGGCAGGTCAGCCACCCCGCCCAGCGCCAGCGCGGCGCCGGCTGCCACCAGCGCCTGGGTGCCCGGGCGCTGGTTGTCGGCCAGCACCAGCAACAGGCTGGGCAGGCCCAGGCAGCAACGCTCCCAGGCACTGCCGCCGGCTGCGCCGATGGCCAGATCGGCCGCCTGCAGCAGTGGCGCCATGTCGGCCACGTCCAGGCACAGGCTGGTGGTGCAGGGCAGGGTGGCCAGCAGGGCTTGCACCGGGGCGCGGGTTTGGGGACAGGCCTGGGCCTGGGCGCCCAGCACCACGGTGACTGTGGCATCGCGCGGCAAGCTGCCATCGGCCAGCGCTTGCAGCACCCGCAGCGTGGCCTGCTGTGGGTCAGCCCCGCCCATGCTGATCAGCAGGTGCTGCCACTTGTCGGCACCGCGCCGCGCCAGGCTGGCTGGGCGGGCTGCCGTGAATTCAGGCCGCAGCAGTGCGTGGTGCGGGCCGATCCAGCGTGTGGTGCCGGCTGGCAGCAGCGCGTCGTAGTCAGCACTGCGGCGGCCCAGGTTGGCGTCGAGCAGGGCATCGCAGGCGTGAGCACGGTCGGCCAGGTCGTCAATCACCAGCAGTTGGCCACAGGCCGGGCGCAGCGTCTGTTGCCATGCAGCCGCCAGGCTGTAGTGGTCCTGCACCAGCAGGTGGCAGCCAGCCGGGCCGAAGCTGGTGGTGATAGCGGCCAGGGTCTGTCGCGCGTCGTCGGCGGCATCGGTGGTTTCAGCCAGCCACTGCAGGCCGAAACCTTGCTGCTGGATGCGTCCGCCCAGATGGCCAGGCAGTTGGCGGCAAATGAACAGCAGCGTGGCGCCCCGCTGGCGCAGTGCGGCGGCCAGCGTCAGGCAGCGCATCACATGGCCGCTGCCCAGCGTGCTGCTGGCGTCGGCGCGCACGGCCACCGTCCACGCGCTCATGGGCGCGCGGCTGCCAACTGCATGGCCCGCCACAGCCACTCGGCACGCGCCCAGTCGTCGGGCGTGTCGATGTCTTGCACGCGGTGGCGCGGCAGCGGCACCGGCACGGCGCTGGGCGAGAAGATCGGCTTGCCCTGCAACCAGGCGGCGGCCGTGCCCCAGTAGAACTGGCCAGCGTCGTGCCAGGCTTCTTCCAGGTCCTGGCTGCGGGTGTTGAACTGGCTGGGGTCGAACATCGCCACCCGGCCATCGGCCGTGATGCGCACCGCGCGCTGAATGGGGAAGGCGTAGCGCGTCACCGAGAACGCGTAGTCGGCGCCGCTGCCCTCCAGCAACTGCAGCCCGCGCTGCAGGTCGGCCGCCTGCACAAATGGCGCGGTGGCGTACAGGCAGCACACCTGGGTGGGCGCCAGGCCGGTGTCGATGTGCCACTGCACGGCATGCGCCACCACCGGGATGGTGCCGGTGTGGTCGTCTGACAGTGCGGCTGGCCGTTTGAACGGCACGCCGGCGCCGGCGGCGCGGGCCACGGCTTCAATCTCGGCGTCGTCGGTGGACACCACAACTTGGTCGAAGCAGCCGCTTTGCAGCGCTGCGTCGATCGACCATTCGATCATCGGCCGGCCGGCGAACATGCGGATGTTCTTGCGCGGGATGCGCTTGCTGCCACCGCGCGCGGGGATCACGGCCAGGCGCATGCTGGGCCCTCAGCTCAACCCAGCAGCCGTTGCAGCGCGGCGATCACCTCGCCCTGCTGTGCATCGGTCAGCGTGGGGAACATCGGCAGCGAGATGGCCTGCGCGTAATAGGCCTCGGCCACTGGAAACTGCCCCGGCGCAAAACCCAGTTGCCGGTAGAACGGCTGGGTGTGCACGGGGATGTAGTGCACGTTGACGCCGATGCCCGCCGCGCGCAGGCCGTCGAACAACTGGCGCCGGTTGAGCCGGCAACGCTGGGGCTGCAGCTGCACCGGGTAGAGGTGCAGCGCTGAATGGGCGTCGGGGCATTGCCAAGGGGTGGTCAGCGGCAGGCCGGCCAATTCGGCGTCATAACGCCGGGCGATCTGGTGGCGGCGCGCCACCGAGGTGTCGAGCTGCGCCATCTGCGACCAGCCCAGCGCCGCCTGCAGGTCGGTCAGCCGGTAGTTCAGGCCCAGGTCCACCTGCTCGTACACCCAGGGGCCCTCGGGCTCGCGGTGCATCATGGCCGCATCACGGGTGATGCCATGGCTGCGCAGGCGCTCCAGCCGGGCCGCCATCTGCTGGTCATTCGTCATCACCATGCCACCTTCGGCGGTGGTGATGATCTTCACCGGGTGGAAGCTGAACACCGTCAAGTCACTGAAGCGGCCGTTGCCCACCGGCTGGCCGAGCCAGCTGCCACCCACCGCGTGCGACGCATCTTCGATGATCTGAAACCCGTAGCGCTGGCCCAGCGCGTGGATGGCCTGCATGTCGCAGCTCTGGCCAGCAAAGTGCACCGGCACCACCACCTTGGGCAACGTGCCATTGGCCTGCGCGGCCTGCAGCTTGGTGGCCAGCGCGCGAACATCCATGTTGAGCGACTTGGCGTCGATGTCGACAAAGTCCACCGACGCGCCGCAGTACAGCGCGCAGTTGGCCGAGGCCACAAAAGTGTTGGGCGATGTCCACAGCCGGTCACCCGGCCCCAGGCCCAGCGCCAGGCAGGCGATGTGCAAGCCGGCGGTGGCATTGCTGACTGCCACACCGTGCCGGGCGCCCACCCGCGCAGCCAGTGCCTGCTCAAAGCGCGGCACCGCCGGGCCTTGCGTGATCCAGTCACTGCGCAGCGCAGCCAGAACCGCCGCTTCATCGTCGGGCGTGATGTGCTGGCGGCCGTAGGGGATCATTCAGATCACTCCGATCTTGGCTTCATTGGCGGCCACCCAGGCGCGCAGTTGCTCAATGCTCATCCACTCGGGGTTGGTGTTGCTGGCGTACTCGAAGCCCTCGGCCACCCGCACGCCGTTCTGGATGCGCTCGCTGGAAGTGTCCCAGTTGTGGATGGCCGGCAGAATCTTGAAGTGCTCTGCGTATTCGTAGGTGTAGTGCGCATCTTCGGGGCCGATCATCTGCTCATGCAGCTTCTCACCGGGGCGGATGCCGACGACGCTGTGTTGCGCTTCAGGCGCCACGGCGGTGGCCAGGTCGGTGACCTTCATCGACGGAATCTTCTTCACGTAGATTTCGCCGCCCACCATGTCGTCGAAGGCGTGCCAGACCAGCTCGACGCCTTGCTCCAGCGAGATCATGAAGCGTGTCATGCGCAGGTCGGTGATCGGCAGCACGCCGCTGGCCCGCTGCTGCAGAAAGAACGGGATCACCGACCCGCGTGAGCCCATCACATTGCCGTAGCGCACCACCGCAAAACGGGTGTCGTGGCCGCCGGCATACGAGTTGCCCGCCACGAACAGCTTGTCACTGGCCAGCTTGGTGGCGCCGTACAGGTTGACCGGGCTGCTGGCTTTGTCAGTGGACAGCGCCACCACGCGCTGCACGCCCTTGTCGATGCAGGCATCGATCAGGTGCATGGCGCCCAGCACATTGGTCTTCACGCATTCGAATGGGTTGTACTCGGCGGTGGGCACGATCTTGGTGGCGGCGGCATGCACCACATGGTCGACACCATCAAGCGCGCGGTACAGCCGGTCACGGTCACGCACATCGCCAATGAAGAAGCGCACCCGGCTGTCGCCCTGGAACTTCTTGGCCATCTCCCACTGCTTCATCTCGTCACGCGAGTAGATGATCAGCTTCTTGGGGTTGAAGCGCGCCAGTGTCATCGGCACGAAGGTGTGGCCGAACGAGCCGGTGCCGCCGGTGATCAGGATGGTCTTGTTCTTGAGCATGCTCAATCTTCCTCGATGTGGCGCGGCGGGAAGCTGTCCCAGCCCAGGCAGCCGGGGCATTGCCAGAAGTGGCGCTGGGCCTCGAAGCCGCAGGCCGCGCAGCGGTAGCGCTGGCTGGCCCGGGCCGCACGCGCCACCGCATCACGCACGCTTTGGCGGGCGCTGTCGGGCCAGTCGGCGCGTGGCGTGTCCAGCAGTTCGAGTGCGGCCGACAGGCTGGGTTGCTCACGCAGCAAATCCATCATCCAGGCTGAGGTGCCGGGCGTGACGCCGTCCAGCTGGGCCAGGGCACGCAACAGGTCGATGCCCGGGTTCTGCTTGAACAGGGCTGCCAGCGCGCTGCGTGCGGCAGCGGGCTGGCCGGCGGCAATGGCACAGGTGGCGTACTCACCCGACAACCGCGCAAAGGCTTCGGGGTTGCGCAGGCGCAAGCCGTCCCACACGGCCAGTGCGCTGGTTTGCTCACCGGCCTTGGCCAGGCGCTGGGCCCGCTGCACCGCCGGGCGGGCGGCTTGTGGCGCCAGGGCCTGGGCCTTGTCGAGCAGGCTGGTGGCCAGCGCCGCATCACCGCGGCCATCGGCGTCCAACGCCAGCTCACAGTGGTAGTGCGCCAGACGGTTGCTGAATGAGCCAGTGCCGCTTTTCTCCAGCTGCGTGGCCAGGTCGGCGGCGGCATGCCAGTCGCGTGAGCGCTCGGCCAATGCCAGCAGCGCCAGTCGGGCTTCGGTCTCGAACGGTGTGCCAGTGAGCGCCCGGAACGCTGCCTCTGCGCGGTCAAACAGCCCGGCCTTCATGAAGTCTTGCGCCAATGCATGCTGGGCCCGCTCACGGTCGCCGGGGCTCAGGTCAGCGCGCTGCAGCAGGTGCTGGTGCACGCGCACCGCACGCTCGAACTCACCGCGGCGGCGGAACAGGTTGCCCAGCGCAAAGTGCAGCTCGCTGGTGTCGGGGTCATGCTGCACCGCCTCGATGAAGGCGTCGATGGCCTTGTCGGTCTGCTCGTTGAGCAGCAGGTTCAGGCCCTTGAAGTACGCCTTGGGCGCCTGGCGGTCGCTGCGCCGCCACTGGCGCAAATCAAAGCGGGACGCAGCCCAGCCCAGCAAAAAGGCCGCAGGCAGCGCCACCAGCAGGCCCAGCAGCAGCCCGGGGGCATCGAAGTC
>JANNMP010000188.1:0-4498 GCA_031398015.1 Burkholderiaceae bacterium | reverse complement strand
GTTGCGTGTCTTCAGCAGCAACTCGGCCATCGTGTCGTTGCCCCAGGATCGCTCCGCCGCGGCCAGCGAGCAGAAGGTCCGGATCCAGTGAGGCACCAGATCGGGGAGGGTCTGGGTCAAGTCGAGCAGCAGCCTGCTCCGCCGGCAACCGTCACGGTCGCGCGATCCGATCAGGTACGGACCGCTGGCCTGCCCCTGAACGCAGAAGTCCCGCATCAACTTCTTCGCATGCCCGTAGTCATAGAACTTCAGCACCTGGGCTGCCAACGCCAGCGCCTCGTCCGGGCCCATCTGTGACCTGGGCATCCTGACTTCGCGGGTCACCGGCAGCAAGGCAAGGTTCAATTGGTTCGGGGGGAGAAGCGACCGCATCTCTGCCGTCGAGGGAATCAACAGCAGAAACATCGCAACCGCGTTGATGTTGCGGCGAAATTCAGTGTCGTCAGCCGGCGCGTTCAGCAGCAGGTAGCTGTACATCCCGTACCCCGTGGGCGGCTCCTGGCTTTGCAGCAGGAAGCCGCGGGCGGTGATTTCGTTGCCGCGGGAGTCGCCACCAGAAGTCTCCGGCTTCTCGGCCAGCAAGATGTCGACATCGCAGCGCAGCGTCTCGGCCATGTTGCCCGTGGACGCAGCTTCCACAGTGGCCTTCACCGTGTTTCCCTCCTTGGCCAGCTCGCCCGGGCCGAACTGCCACGTCGCGACCTCGGCGCCCCGGATGCTGCCCAGGTCCGACCGCCATTGCCAGCGCCTTGCAGCCGGTTCATCGGGCGCCCCGACCACCCACGCGCGCAAGACGACCGACTCCCCGGGGTGCACCAGTGGCAAGTCGGCGGCGCACAACAACTCGGCACGCGGCTGCGTCTGCACCGTCGGCGGCACCGTCTGGCCCCAGGCTGCGCTGGCTGACAACGCCATGACAACGACCGTGGCAGCGCACGCACCGAAGGCAGCTCCCGAAACACCCATGTGTCGCGACCTCGTCATCTTGCGTTTGATCATGGCGGACGGTGAAGCGCCGCCGGTGCGGAGTATCGAGCTTGCTCGCGTGCCCGGCGACCCATTGCGGCTTGGCACGTCGCCAGGCCGCACCTCAGCCGACCAGCACGAAGGCAGCCCAGAAGTGCGGATGGCGGGCTGCGGCCGCAGGCACGCCGCCCGTGCCGGCGCCCGGGGCAGGCATTGCGCGCAGCGCCATCTGCGCACTGCGCAGTGCTGCAGCCGAGGTTTGCCCGCGCCGCAGTCCGGCGTAGAAATGCTCCATCAGCAGCCGCGTGGCTGCGTCGTCCACCGGCCACAGGCTGACGATCACGCTGCGCGCGCCAGCCACCAGCAGGCCGCGCGTGAAACCCAGCACGTCGTTGCCGTCGTTCTCCTTGCCCTTGCCGGTGTTGCAGGCACTGAGCACGGCCAGGTCGGCGTCCAGCCGCATGCCCATCAAGTCGTCCAGCGTCAGCGCCTCGCCGTTGGCCAGCAGCAAGGACGAGAGCATCGGCGCTTCCTCGGACAGCACGCCATGCGTGGCCAGGTGCAGGATGCGGTGGTGCGGCAAGGCGCTGCGCACAGCTGCTGCCGTGGCCGCCACCCCTGTCAGCACGGTGCTGCCGCTGTAGCCCGCCGCCACCGCACGGGCTTCGGCCTCGGCGTTGGGCAGCGGCGCCATGGGCTGCGGCCTGCGGTCGAACGTGGCCTGGTGGGCCATCAGCGCCGGGTTGCCGATGGCCAGCATGCGGGCGCTCGGTGACGGTGCCGTGCGCAGCAGGAACGGCAGCACGCTGGCGCTGGGAATCTGCGTGACGGACAGGCGGTCGGCCAACGGCGCGCCGCGCCACGGCAAGGCGGCAAACGGCACCGTGTAGGCCGGCCCGTGCGGCACGACGATGACCTGCTCATGCGCCACAAGGAACTCGTCCAGCGGATCGAGCAAGGCCTTGGCGATGCGTTCGGACCGCGCATCGATGTCACGCTGCGCGCCTCGGCTTTCACACAGCAAACGCAACCTGCGCATGTCGCGCAGCAGGCCGGAGGCATCCAGGGCCGCCTTGTGCCACATCACTTCACCGGTGGCGCTGACTGCGCAAAGCAGAAGATCGTCGTCGAGCAGCGCCAACTGCAGCAGCATGCCGCGGGGCGGCAACAGGCGCCCCACCTGCCCGGGGTTGAGCAGCGTGCTCTGTGCCTTGGCCAGTTCGGGCGCATCCGCGCCACGCCGTGCCAGCGCCTGGTCCAGTTCTGCGCTGCGCTTCAATTCGTCCGCGATCTTCTCGTGCAGGAAGGCCTGGCGGCCGTCGGTCGCGGGGGCGCCGGTGTTGGGCTCGGCGTTGTTTGCCAGCAGTGCCTGCCAGTTGGCCACGCGCATCTGGCTGCGCTGCCAGGTGCGCAGCAGCGTGGCGACGTCGTCTGCGGTGCCCGGCGCGGTGGCCACGGGCGCACTCCTGAACGCGCGCGCGCCGCCAAGCAGGTCGAGCAGGCCACGGGCCTTGACCCGCTCGATGAACTCGAAGGCGTGATCGCTCAGGCGGCGTCGGGCGTCAGCGTCGGCCGCGCGGTCCATGCGCTTGAGCGCGTTGTGGGCGGCGCTCAGGTAGATGCGCGCAACGGGCTGCTGGGCCGCCAGAGACACCTTGAGCACGTCGGAACGCAGCGCACTGCGGCGGTTCTCCAGCAGATCAATCGCCTCGCGGTAGATGGCTGCGGCCTCGTCCAGCCGGCCCTGACCCTCGCGCAAGCGGGCAACGTCCGCGCGTTCGATCCATGGCTGCTGGGAAGATTGCCACCAGAGCGGGCCGGCGATGCGCTCCAGCGCCGCCAAGTGCTCGGCAGCGTCGTCGAAGGACTTGGCCATGACCAAGGACGTGAAGGCCCTTCGGTGCTGACTCTGAACTTCCTCCGACCACAGCCGGCGCAATGCGGCAGGATCGAGCAAAGAGCCAGGCACTCTGCGGAGCATGTCGGTTCTGAACTGCTGCTCGGCTTCGGGACCGACATTGAAATTGGATTTGGCCAGCGCGGCGGCGGCGGGATGGTTGCGCCGCGCAAGGTGGGTGGCCATGACCAGCGTCGACAGCATCTGCCGAACGAAGCCTGCCGCAAGTGCGGCCGCCTCGTCTTGGACGATGCGAAATTGCCGGTCGGCCTGTGTCAGCTCGCCGAAGCGCAGCTGCTCCAAGCCACGCAGCCAGGCAACATGGGCCTTGACCGTCCGCAGCCAGTCTTCTATTGACGCCGATGCAAACGCCAGGGCGCCGGCGCGTTCGTCACCTTGGGTGCCACCCGCCAGTCGGCTGGCGCCTTCACGCAACACCGACAGGTAGCGCGACGCTCGTGCCTGCGACTTTTCCATGGCATCGATCTGCAAACTGGAACTGGCCATCGCCATGACCGATGCGCCAAACTCGCCCAGCTTGATCGAGCCTTCAGAAACAGGTGGACCGCGTTGCTCGTCCAGGCGGCGGTCCATCGCATCAGCGGCCGCCAACATCGCGGCAGCGGCGCCGACCTTGTCGCCCAGCGCCTCCAGTTCGCTGGCTTGCTGACTGCGGGCTTGCACCAGCGTCAGCCAGGCACCGAGTTGGTCGAACAATGTGTCGGTGAGGCGGTGGATCGCGAAGGCAGTCTCGGGGCTGCCGGTACGCAACAGGCTGTGCCGCGCCGCGCGCTCTCCGGTCAAGCCCAACCCGAACGCATGGCTGTAGCTGCCGTCACCGCGCGCCCACTGGGCCAGGGCCACCGCCACACCAACGTCTCGCGGCGGCTGGCCGCTGGCGGCCCGTGCCAGCGCGGCGTGCCAGCGCGCCGTCCAGTACCCGAGGCGGTCGCCGCAGGCGTCGAAGGCCTCCATCGCCCGCAGCGCCAGCACCTCGGCGCCGGCCAGGTCGTCCGCGATGCGTGCCAGCAGCGCGCGGCGCAGCACCAGGGCGGCCAGTGCCCGCGGGGCACCCAGCGACCGCGCCCGCGCTTCGGCACGCTGATAGATCTCTGTGGCGCGCAGCACGTCGACCTCGCGCATGTCGAGTTCAAGCGGTTCCCACGCGCTGACGAGCTCGGACGCCGCTGAGAGATTGAGCTCTTCCGGCGTGGTCAGCGGTGCTGCAAACCAGTCGCCCTCCAGCAACTCGGTGGCCAACACACCAGATGCGTCCTGCGCCTGGGCATAGACCGCACGCGCGGCCTCCAGGGCCGGCACGGCCTCGGCGCGGCGGCCGCTCCGGCGCAAGGCATCGGCTTCACACACCACCACGCGCTTGCGATGCACATCGGGCGCATGGCCCAGCAAGGCCCGCAGCAGGACCTGGCCTTCGACATCAAGCCGGTGCGACGAGGCGCGCAGCATGGCGATGCGATCATCCAATGCCCGGCCCTTCAGCAACGGGATGGTGGAGTACTCGGTCATGATCCAGGCCATGGCCGGCGCACCGGTCCGCTTCTCCGGCGTGATACGCATCCTGTCCTGCACGATCAGGTCGTCCTTGGTGCTGCTCATGCCGCCCGGCAACAACCG
>JANNMP010000185.1:0-2626 GCA_031398015.1 Burkholderiaceae bacterium | reverse complement strand
CGCGCTGCGGCTGCCAACGTGCTGGTGATCGATGCGTCAGATGCGTAGATGCCCTGCGGCAGGAAGTTCAGATTGAGGTGGCAGTTCAGCCCGAGTTCGACCGCGAGTGCAATCGCAGCCACGCGGCTGTCCTCGTCAAACCGGTACTTGGCGTGCGCGGGAACAAAATCGAGGACGCGAAACGCGGGCTCGTTGGCCCGTCCACGGATCAGAGCTTCGTATGAATAGACCTCGCGTGCGACGACATCGACGATGGGCTGGAATGCATACGAAAAAGCAGGCACGCAAGCGACCTCGACGCGGTGCTGGTCATCGCAAACAACACCTTGCGGCAAGCGCATGTCCATCAGGCTGGCGCCGTTCGGCGAGCGCCGCTGAGCTGCGTTCGCCAGCGACCATCGCGGAAGGCCGCCAGCAGCTTCTTTGCGCGGCCGGCGTCGACACGCACTGCGGTGCGATCCTTGTCAAAGAAGTCGTTGACGCCCGACATTCCAGCCAACTCTTCGCGCGAAGCCTTGTAGAACCCCATCGTCCAGGCGTCAAAGCAGCGCTTGGGAATCGGCTCCCTGATGACCAGCGTCATGTGGGCATGTCGATGGTCGCTTTCGATCTTGGCGTACAGCGCGTCGACCACGTCCGCCGGGCCTTCGAGCACCTGGAAGAAGCTGCCCTCGGCATACAGCAGCATCCCGGTCAGGCCGAGCTTGGCATTGTTCGCGCGCGCCGTCTGGAGCAATTCCGCGAGTTCGTTGTCCTCGAACTCGCGACTGACTGCACTGGCATAGATACATTGGACGAGTCCGGATGTCATGTCAAAAACGTCCGCGTGGAGGTCTCAAAGGAAGCAAAGGGCTTGGGCGTCAACGGGCCGACTTCACCCGACCTTTTTTCTATCGGCCGCCTGATTGGTTTCTTGAACTCCTTCATCGCCAGATTGGCTTCCGTGCATTGATGCGTGGTGGTTGGGCAGACGGCCGCAACTGCAGCGCAGTCCATACCCACGAACGCCTGTGGGTGGTACAGCCGGTTGCCAACTTTCAGTGCGAAGAAGTCGCCACGGTCAGCGACAACATCGGCTGACGATGGCAGCCGACGGCTTGGTGACACGCGGCCGTGCCCGCTGCCGGCACACTGCGCGGCATGACGCGCGCTGCAATCCCAATTGACCTGCTGATCGTCGGCGCCGGCTTCGGCGGCCTGTACATGCTGCACAAGGCGCGCCAGATCGGCCTGCAGGCGCAACTCATCGAAGCCGCCGACAGCGTGGGTGGCACCTGGTACCACAACCGCTACCCGGGCGCGCGGGTCGATATCCAGAGCCTGGAGTATTCGTTCGGCTTCGACGACGCGCTGCAGCAGGCTTGGCACTGGACCGAGCGCTACGCGCCCCAGCCCGAGCTGCTGCGCTACGCCAACCATGTGGCCGACCGCTTCGGCCTGCGTGACGGCATCCGCCTGAACACCCGGCTGACCGGCGCGGTGTGGGACGAGGCGCAGCAGCGCTGGTTGGCTGACACCAACACCGGCCAGGCCTGGGCAGCCCGCTTTTTGGTGCTGGCCTGCGGGCCGCTGTCCACGCCCAACCAGCCCGACTTTCCCGGCCTGGCCGATTTCCAGGGCCGGTTGCTGCACACCGCGCGCTGGCCCACCGAGCCGGTCGATTTCAGCGGCCAGCGTGTGGGCGTGGTGGGCACCGGCTCATCGGGCGTGCAGGCCATCCCGATCATTGCCGAGCAGGCGGCCCAGCTCACCGTGTTCCAGCGCACCGCCACCTATGCCGTGCCGGCGCGCAACGGCCCGCTCGACGCCGCGCTGGAAGCCCGCACCAAGGCAGACTACCCGGGTTTTCGGGCCCGCAACCGGCTGATGATGGGCGGCTTCGGGTCTGACCTGCCACCCAACCGCATCTCGGCCATGGCGGTGTCGGCTGAACAGCGCCAGCAGATGTTCGAAGAACGCTGGGCCATCGGCGGCTTCGGCCTGCTGGGCACTTTCAATGACCTGATCGTCAACCCGCAGGCCAATGACCTGGCGGCCGAATTCTTGCGCGGCAAGATCCGCAGCACGGTGCACGATGCGGCCACTGCAGACCTGCTGTGCCCCAGCCACCCCATCGGCTGCAAGCGCCTGTGTGTTGACAGCGGCTACTACGCCACCTTCAACCGCCCCAACGTGCGCTTGGTGGACGTGGCCAGCGCGCCCATCGAGCGCTTCACCGCCAGCGGCCTGGTGACCGGCGGTGTGGAGCACACGCTGGATGCGGTGGTGCTGGCCACCGGCTTCGACGCGATGACTGGCACCGTGCTGCGGCTGGATTTGCGCGGGCGCGGCGGGCGGCGCATTCAAGACCATTGGCGCGCCGGGCCGCTGAACTACCTGGGCATGGCGGTCAGCGGCTTCCCCAACCTGTTCAACCTGGTGGGGCCGGGCAGCACCTCGGCCTTCACCAATGTGGTGGTGGCCATCGAGCACCAGATCGACTGGATCGCCGACTGCATCAGCCACCTGCGCGCCAACGGCTTGGCCAGCATCGAGGCCACGCCCGAGGCTGAGCGCGACTACATCGCCCATGTCAACACGGTGGCCGCGCGCACCATCTACCTGAACTGCAACTCCTGGTACCTGG
>JANNMP010000091.1:0-3027 GCA_031398015.1 Burkholderiaceae bacterium | reverse complement strand
GGCCGCGCCAGCAACAGCGCCCGACGAGACGCCAGCCACCGATGGCCCGGCCTGGCAGCCAGGCTTGGCTGCGGGTCTGGCCGCAGGTCTGTCCGCAACTGGGCCCGGCGCGCAGCGGGCGCCCCCCGCAGCCATGCAGGCTGCGCCGTCGTTCCTGCGCACAGCCGACCGCGCCGCCACCTGGCGCCACCCCGGCATGCGCCTGGCGCTGGCGGCGGGCGTGCTGCTGCTGGCGGCAGCGGCACTGCTGCAGATGGCGCTGCTGTGGCGCGACACCTTGGCCGCCCACCTGCCGCGCAGCACCCCGGCGCTGACAGCGCTGTGCCAATGGGCTGGCTGCACGGTGCAACCGTTGCGCCGCATCCAGCAGCTGTCAGTGCAAAGCTCGGGCCTGAACCGGCTGGAAGGCGCCGGTGTCTACCGGCTGCAACTGGTGCTGCACAACCGCGCCGACACCGCCGTGATGCTGCCGGCGCTTGACCTGACACTGACCGACCCGCAAGGCCAGCTGCTGGCCCGCCGCGTGTTGCAATCGGCCGAGTTGGGCTTGAGCCAGGCCGCGCTGCAAGCCGGCCAGGCGCTGCCGGTGCAATTGCTGCTGGGCACCGGCGAGCTTCGGGCTGCCGGCTACACGCTGGAACTGTTCTACCCCTGACCCCCGATTGACAACAACCCATGGCCGCCATCAACAGCGGCCCCGCCACCATGCCAGTGCTCATCTGCGGCTCGCTTGCCTTCGACACCATCACCAACTTCCCCGGCCGCTTTTCGCAGCAGATCATGCCGGACAAGGTGCACATCCTGAATGTGTCGTTTCTGGTGCCCACGCTGCGGCGTGAGTTCGGCGGCTGCGCCGGCAACATCGCCTACACCCTGCACCTGCTGGGCGGGCAGCCGCTGGTCAAGGGCGCGCTGGGCAATGACGGCGCTGACTACCTGCAGCGCCTGGCCAGCTGGGGCGTGGACACCTCACTGGTGCTGCGCGCCCAGGAGACCTACACCGCGCAGTGCATCATCATCACCGACGCCGACAACAACCAGATCACCGCCTTCCACCCGGGGGCGATGCAGCTGGCCCACACCACCGACATCCCGCCGGCGCGCAAGGACATCACGCTGGCCATCGTGGCGCCCGATGGCCGCGAGGCCATGCAGCAGCATGTGCAGCAGCTCAGCGCGGCGGGCATCCCGTTTGTGTTCGACCCGGGCCAGAACCTGCCGCTGTTCGACGGCGCCGAGCTGACCCAGTTCGTGGCCCAGGCCAGCTGGGTGGCCGTCAATGACTATGAAGCGGCGATGCTGTGCGAGCGCATGGGCACCACGCTGGAGGCGCTGTCACGCCAGCCCAACCTGAAAGGCGTGATCGTGACGCTGGGCGCCCAGGGCTGTGACCTGTGGGTGGGCGGTGTGTGCAGCCATGTGCCCGGCGTGGCCGCCACCGAGGTGGTTGACCCCACCGGCTGCGGTGACGCCTTCCGCGCCGCGCTGCTGCACGGGCTGAGCCTGGGCTGGCCGCTGGCGCGCTGCGTGGCGCTGGGCAACCAGGTGGGTGCGCTGAAGATCGCCCAGCGCGGCGGCCAGAACCACCAGATTCCGGCGGCGCTGATTGCGGCGGCGTGAGCCGCTGCGCTGTGCGGCGGCTGCCGCTGTGCGGCCGCTGCGTTCTGCGGCGGCCGCTGGACGCTCAGGCCGCTGCCGCGCGGGCTTTGCGCAGCAGGCCGTCGATGGCCAGCACATAGCCATCGACGCCAAACCCCACCACGATGCCGGCTGCGACCGGTGAGATGTACGAATGGTGGCGGAAGGCTTCGCGCGCATGCACATTGCTGATGTGCACCTCGATCAGCGACAGGCTGGCGCCCTTGATCGCGTCATGCAGCGCAATGCTGGTGTGGGTGTAGGCGCCGGGGTTCATCACCACACCCGCCAGTTGGCCGGCGCGCTGTTGGGTGCCGGCCTCATGGATCCAGTCGATCAGCTGGCCTTCATGGTTGCTCTGGCGGCAATCAGCCTCGGCGCCACGCTCAGCAGCGGCGGCGCGGCACAGCGCCTCCACATCGGCCAGCGTGGTGTGGCCGTACACCGCAGGCTCACGCAAGCCCAGCAGGTTCAGGTTGGGGCCGTTCAAGACGATCAGCTTGGTGGGTGTGGTGCTCATGGTGGGGGCGTCCTCAATCGCAGGCGGTTGGGCAGGGGCACGGCGCGGCGCAGCACGTCCTCACCCAGCCAGCGGGCAGATGCACTGGCGCGCTGCGCCACCAGCGGCAGCGGCATCTGCTGGTAGTAGTCATTGAACACCTCGAAGCTGTAGTCACCACGGTAACCCAGCGCCGCCAGGCGGGTGACCAGGTCGGCCACCTGGGCGCTGTGCACACCTTCACCGGGAAAGACACGGAAGTGCCGCGCGGTGGTGATGCGCTCTTCGACCGAGCGGACCTCTTGCCACATGAAATCGGCCAGCTGCACCAGGAAGATCTTGCGCGGGTCCAGCAGCTCCAGGTCATCGAGCGGGGTCTGGGTGGCGAAGGCGTGGAAGCTGTCGATGCCGATGCCCAGATTGGGCGCGTCGGCACGGCAGACCACATCCCATGCAGTCGTGAATTCATTGATGTGGCGGCCCCAGCTTAAGGCCTCATACGCCACCTTGATGCCCAGCGGCACGGCCAGCATCGCCAGCTTGCGCAAGTCGCGCGCGATCACATCGGGGTCGGCGCTGGCATGCTGGCTGGTGCTGCTGCACAGCAGCAGCAGCGGCGCGCCGAGTGCATGCGCCATCTCCAGCATGGCCTTGGCCACGTCGACCTTGTAGTCGTGCAGATGGCCGGTGAGGCCTTCGAAATCCCGCAGCACCTGAAAGCCGGTGACACGCAGGCCGCTGGCCTTGACGGCGCGCACCGCTGCATCGACACCACCGTCGTGGCCGACGATGTCATTGGCCTTGAGCATCACCTGGCTGAAGCCGGCCTCGCGCATCGCCTTGAGCTTGTTTTCCAGGCTGCCGGCGAGCGTGATCGTGTCCATCCCAAA
>JANNMP010000073.1:0-9368 GCA_031398015.1 Burkholderiaceae bacterium | reverse complement strand
CGCATCCTGTCCTGCACGATCAGGTCGTCCTTGGTGCTGCTCATGCCGCCCGGCAACAACCGGAAGCGCTGCACATGGACGGCATACCCATAGGCCTGCACCCACGCCTTGCGCAGCGGGTCGTCGGCGACGGCGGGCGCGGCTTCGTCGAGCAGGCGCTGCGCCTGCCCCGCATCGCCGGCCAGCAGTGCCACCGCAGCGCGGCTGCACAGCGCGTCGGCCAGCGCCGATGGCGGACCGGACCTGCGGGCCTGTTCCAGGTTGGTGTCAGCCAGGCGCGCTGCCAGCGCGTAGTCACCCCGCCATTCGGCGGCGACCATCGACCCGCCCACGGCTTGCGCCAGCGCCGCCGGAAAGAATGGCGCGGCGTCGATGGCGGCGGCCTCTGCGCTGCGGGTGGCCTGGGGCGCCAGCACGGCCAGCGCCGCGATGCCGCGCCCCGTCATCGGCAGCCTGGGCAGCATCGGTGCCACCCAGCGCGGTGCGCACGCCCATGCGCGCAGCAGGAAAGCGCGCCGGCCTGACCTCATGCTGTCCTCATGTCCGCCGCGGGCGTTGCTTGCGAGCGTTCATGCGACCGGCCCAAAGCGGACGGGTTCGGGCAATGCGCTGGTGGAACACGGCATGCATCGCATCTTTCCGCATCGTTGCCGCCGCTGCAATCGTTGGTTTGGGAAGTGACCGTTCATGGAAAAACCGTTGCGCATGGTTCGCAGCGATTGCAGAGTCCAGGGCAGCGAGTCAAGGCTTGTTGACCTGTGCGCCGTCGGGGCTGGATGACGGCGATCCGGCCCTCGGTGTGATCATGTGGGCGACACACGTCAGGTGCTGAAGCGAGCGGAGCCCGCGGCGCGCACGCTTTCACGCACGCGCCTGCCACGTCAATTCAGTGAGCGGTCCGGGGCGGCCTCAGGCCATTTGCCGCGCCTTGATCGCTGCCAACTACCGCACCAGGTTGACGCCACCGTCCACGGTGAGCGTGCTGCCCACCACATAGTCACCCGCGCGGCTGGCCAGGTAGATGGCGGCGGCGGCCATGTCGTCGGCCACGCCCACGCGGCGCGCGGGGATGCGGGCGGCCACGGTGTCGGCATGGTCGCGTGCGTCCTTGTTCATCTCGCTGGCGAAGGCGCCGGGGCACAGGGCGTTGACGACGATGTTGTCCTGGATCAGCCGCAGCGCCATGCGCTTGCTCAAATGGATCAGCCCGGCCTTGCTGGCGGCATAGCTGTAGGTTTCCCAGGGGTTCACGCTCTGGCCGTCGATGCTGGCGATGTTGATCACCTTGGCCGCCTGGCCACCGGCCGCGCCGGCCTTCAGCAGGCCATGCAGCGCCTGGGTCAGGAAGAACGGCGACTTCATGTTCAGGTTGACCACCTTGTCCCAGCCGGGTTCGGAGAATTCTTCGAACGGCGCGCCCCAGGCGGCGCCGGCGTTGTTGACCAGGATGTCGAGCTTGCTTTCACGCGCGCTGAACGCCGCCACCAGGCCGGCAATGCCCACCATGCTCGACACGTCGGCTGGCAGGCTGAAACACGGGCCGATGGTGGCCATCTCGGCGGCCGCCGCATCACAGGCGGCTGCCTTGCGCGCCGAGATGTAGACCTTGGCGCCCTGGCGCAAGTAGCCTTCGGCAATCATGCGGCCAATGCCGCGTGAGCCGCCGGTGATCAGCGCCACGCGGCCGTCGAGTGAGAAGAGCTTGCTCATGGTGGGTCTCCTTGGGGTTGAACGCAATCAGGCCGAGACCAGCAGCGCGCGCGACACCGCCCACAAACGCAGCGCGCCATCAGGGTCAGCCACATGCGGTGAGAAGCCGTTGACCCGGTTGCTGGGTGGCGCGGGTTGGCCGATGCCGCAGTCTTCCAGGTACAGGCCGCCACGGCCGGCCAGCGTGGGCGACGTGGCGGCCCAGACGCTGGTGGCCGCGCCCTGGGCCGGGGTCTTGAACAGGTCCAGCGGCGTGCCGTCGGGCTTGACCCAGCCGAGTGCGGCCATCTCGTCATGCGCCAGGTGCTTTTGCAGCCCGGTCATGATGCCGCCGGGGTGCACCGCGTTGGCGGTGATGCCGTCTGCCCCGTGCTGCAGGTGCACGCCGAGCGCCAGCAGCGCATTGGCGCTCTTGGCCTGGCCGTAGGCCAGCCATTTGCTGTAGGGCCGGCGCTCGAAATGGATGTCGTCGAAATCCACGCCGCCCAGCTTGTGGCCAGTGGATGTCAGCGCCACCAGCCGCGACGGCGCGCCCGCGCGCAGCGCCGGCAGCAGCGCCGTGGTCAGCGCAAAGTGGCCCAGGTGGTTCACGGCGAACTGCAGCTCCCAGCCCTGCGCCGTGCGCGCCAGCGGGCAGGCCATGATGGCGGCGTTGTTGATCAGCATGTGCAGCGGCGCGCCGCCCCAGGCGCTGGCAAAGCGCTGCACGCTGGCCAGGTCAGCCAGGTCCAGATCGGCCACTTGCAGCAACGCGCCGGGCTGCGCTTGCTGCAGCAGCGCCACCGCCGCCTCACCCTGGGCGCGGTTGCGCACCGCCAGCGTCACGCTGGCGCCGGCACGGGCCAGCGCGCGGCTGGTCTCCAGCCCCAGGCCGCTGGCGCCACCGGTGACGATGGCCTGCCTGCCGTGCAAGTCCAGCCCCTGCACCACGTCCAGTGCGGTGCAACGTGCGCCGAAGCTGGTGTTGGTGTGCATGGCCGACTGCTGGTGCTCAGCCCTGGTGCTCAGCCAAACTGCCGCGCCTCGGCCAGCGCAGCCAGGCGCTGTCCGATGGCAAAAAACTCGGCCACGGTCTCGTCGATGATCTGCTGCACCGGCTTGATGCCATGCACCAGCCCCGCCGATTGCCCGGCCAGTGCCGGTGCGGCGTTCATGTCGCCGCCGAAGTACACACCCTGGATGCCCTTGAAGGCATCTGCCGGCATCACGCCGGCCTGGTGGATGGCCTGGCTGAAATCGGTCTTCAGCGCCCGGATGCAGGGCGTTGACTGCTTGTTCAGCACCCAGGTGCCGGTGGCATCGGCCGCGACGATGGCGTTCTTGTAGGCCGCATGCACCGGGCTTTCAGCACTGGCCACAAAGCGTGTGCCCATCTGCACGCCTTCAGCGCCCAGCGCAAAGGCCGCTGCCATGCCACGCCCGTCGATGATGCCGCCAGCGGCGATCAGCGGCACCTGCACCCGTTCACGGATGGCCTGCAGCAGCACCAGGGTGCTCACTTCCTCGGGGTTCTTGAAACCGCCGCCCTCGCTGCCTTCGACCACCAGGCCGTCGATGCCGGCGTCCTGGCACTTCAGCGCCAGATCCAGCGTCGGCTCGGCGTGGTAGACGACGATGCCGGCCGCATGCAGCGGCGCAATGAACTTGGCCGGGCTGCCGGCCGATGTGGTGACAAAGCGGATGCCACTGTCGCAGACGAAGCGCAGCATCGCGTCGTCTTTCAAGAAGCGGATCGGCAGGTTGACGCCGAACGGCAGGCCGAGCGCCAGCATCTGGCGGATTTCATGCTGGCAGGCGGCGGTCTCGCCCGAGCTGGTCTCGATGATGCCCAGGCCGCCGGCGCGCGACACCGCGCTGGCCAGCTGGGTGCGGGCAATCCAGCCCATCGGCGCCTGCACGATGGGGTAACGGGCGCCGGTGTGGGCCAACACGCGGTTCATGGGCAGGGGCTTTCGGGGGCTGCGGAGACGGCGCAGTGTCGGCGCCGGCCGGCGCCGGCAGCAGTCGCCAAGGTGCCAGGCGTCAGGCGTCAGGCCGGGCCCGCTGGCCTGGGCGCCACCCGTGCCGACACCCAGATGCCGGCGGCGATCAACCCGAACGCCAGGCCGTGGAAGGCGCGAGGCCACTCGCCGAGCATGGCCGCGCTGAGCAGGGCGGCGAACAGCGGTGTCAGGTTGCCGAAGAACGCTGCCACGGTGGGCCCGGCCGCTGCCACGCCCAGGCCCCACAGCCGGTAGGCCACCAGCGATGGCAGCACGCCCACATAGGCCAGTGCGGCCAGCAGCTGCCAGCCCCAGCGCGGCACTGACGCGGCCGGCTGCAGCCATTCACCCACGCCCGCCGCTGCGGTAGCCCAGACCAGGCCCAGCGCGATCTGGATGCTCAAGAACTCGGCCCAGTGCCAATCAGGCCGCTGGGCGCCACGCATCGATTCGGGTGGCCGCGCCAGCAGCCAGCTGTAGACACACCAGCAGACGACCGCCGCCAGCATCAGCACATCACCCGGCACCAGTTGCACCCGCAGCAGGGCGGCTGGATCACCGCGCGACAACACCACCGCCACGCCGGCCAATGACAGCGCCGCGCCCAGAAGTTGCGCGCGGCGCGGCCGCTCACCGTACACCGCCGCGCCGATGGCCAGCATCCACACCGGTGAGCTGGCGGCGATCAGCGTCACGTTCAGCGGTGTGCTGGTCTTGAGCGCCAGGTATTGCAGCGCGTTGTAGGCGCCCACGCCGGTCAGGCTCAGCAGCGCCAGGTGTGGCCAGCGCTGGCGCAACTGCGCGCGCCGCGCCACGCTGCCAAAGGCGCGCCAGCCCAGCGGCAACAGCAGGGCCAGGGCAATCGCCCAGCGCAGCGCATTGAGCCACAGCGGGCTCAATGACTGGATGGCGATGCGGCCCACCACCGCATTGCCGGCCCACAGCAGCGGCGGCACGCTGAGCATCAGCGCCAGGCGTGGGCTCATCTGCATGGGTGTGGCGCGGCGCATGGCATGGTCGGCGATTGTGGCGATGCCGGCCGTGCAGGCGCGCCGAAGGCCGGGACGGCCTTGCGCTGGCCGTACCTGCGTGCTGGCGGTTGTGCGGGCGCTTGTGCGGGCGCTTGCATGCGGCGCGCCAGATGGCATGCTGCCCCAACTGCGTCTTCAGCCCCACACCCCCATGCCCACTTACACCCAGCGCGCTGGCGCCGTGACGCACCGCTTCGACAGCCTGCGCACCTTGCTGGCCAAGGCCACGCCCGAGCGCTCGGGCGACCATCTGGCCGGCGTGGCGGCTGAGTCGGCGCAGCAACGCGTTGCCGCCCAGATGGCGCTGGCCGATGTGCCGCTGCGCAGCTTCTTGCACGAGGCGCTGGTGCCGTATGAAGACGATGACGTCACCCGGCTGATCATCGACAGCCACGATGCGGCGGCGTTTGCGCCGATCAGCCACCTGACGGTGGGCGCCTTCCGTGACTGGCTGCTGGCCGATGCCGCCGACACCGCCACGCTGCGCGCCGCCGCGCCGGGCATCACCCCCGAGATGGCGGCGGCAGTCAGCAAGCTGATGCGCCATCAGGACTTGATCGCGGTGGCGCGCAAGTGCAATGTGGTGACGCGCTTTCGCGGCAGCATCGGCCTGCCCGGGCGGCTGTCGACGCGGCTGCAGCCCAACCACCCCACCGACGACCCGGCCGGCATCGCCGCCAGCTTGTTGGACGGCCTGCTGCTGGGCAGCGGTGATGCGGTGATCGGCATCAACCCGGCCAGCGACAACCCGGCCCAGGTGGCCATGCTGCTGCGGATGCTGGACGCGCTGATCCAGCGTTATGCCATCCCCACCCAAAGTTGCGTGCTGACGCATGTCACCAACACCTTGCAATGCATCGAGCGCGGCGCGCCGGTGGACCTGGTGTTCCAGTCGATCGGCGGCACCGAGGCCACCAACCGCAGCTTCGGCATCAGCCTGGCGCTGCTGGCCGAGGCGCGCGCCGCCGCACTGTCACTGCAGCGCGGCGCGCTGTTTGACGACGGCACACGTGGCAGCCATGTGATGTATTTCGAGACCGGCCAGGGCAGCGCCTTGTCGGCCAACGCCCACCATGGCTGCGACCAGCAGACCATCGAAGCCCGGGCCTATGCGGTGGCGCGCCACTTCCAGCCGCTGCTGGTCAACACGGTGGTCGGCTTCATCGGCCCCGAGTACCTGTACGACGGCCGCCAGATCATGCGCGCCGGGCTGGAAGACCACTTCTGCGGCAAGCTGCTGGGCCTGCCGATGGGCTGCGACATCTGCTGCACCAACCATGCCGAGGCCGACCAGAACGACATGGACGCGCTGCTCACGCTGCTGGGCGTGGCCGGCTGCAACTTCATCATGGGCGTGCCTGGGGCTGATGACGTGATGCTGAACTACCAGAGCACCTCGTTCCACGACGCGTTGTACGCCCGCCGGGTGCTGGGCCTGCGCCCGGCGCCCGAGTTCGAGCGGTGGTTGCAAGCGATGTTGATCACCCAGCCCGGCGCGCCAGACCGGCTGGCCGATGGCGTGCCGCAGGCCTTGCTGCCGCTGCTGGGCGGGCCGATGGCATGACCGACCACAGCCTCGGCACCGACCCTTGGCGCTTGCTGCGCACACACACGCCGGCGCGCATCGGCCTGGGCCGCAGCGGCGTCAGCCTGCCGACTGCGCCGTTGCTGGCTTTTCAGCTCGCCCATGCCCAGGCGCGTGATGCCGTGCATGCATCGCTCGATCAAACCGCCATGGTGGCAGCGCTGCAGGCCTTAGGCCAACGCGCGCTGGCGCTGCACAGTGCGGCGGCTGACCGCCAGGTCTACTTGCAGCGGCCTGACCTGGGGCGCGTGCTGGATGCGGACTCCACCGCGCAATTGGCAGCGCTGGCGGCAGCGCTGGCGGGTGGTGCCGAAGCCACCAGCACAACCGACCTGGCGCTGGTGGTGGCCGACGGCCTGTCGGCGCTGGCCATCGAACGCCATGCGCTGCCGTTCATCACCACGCTGCTGCCGCTGTTGCCACCGCACTGGCGCTCAGCGCCGGTGGCTGTGGTGCGCCAGGCGCGGGTGGCCATCGGCGACCCCATCGGCCAGGCGCTGCGCGTGCGCCTGGTGGTGGTGTTGATCGGCGAGCGCCCGGGCCTGAGTTCACCCGACAGCATGGGCCTGTACATCACCTGGGCGCCCCGGCCCGGGCGCTTGGATGCCGAGCGCAACTGCATCAGCAATGTGCGGCCCGAAGGGCTGCCGCTGCCGGCGGCTGCGGCGCGCCTGGCCTGGCTGCTGGTGCAGGCCGACGCGCGCGGGCTCACCGGTGTGGCGTTGAAGGACGACAGCAGCGGGGCGCTTTTGGGTGGCGCGGCTGGTGCCGCAGCCGCTGGCGCACCCAGCGCCAGCCTGCGCTGACGCAGCGGCCCCGGCGTCAGGCCCGCAGCGCGCGCTTCAACCGCGACAACGACGGCGGCCGGATGCCCAGGTACGACGCCAAGTGGTGTTGGGCAATCTGGTCGATCTGGGTGCCGAAGCGCTGATGCATCGCCTGGTAACGCTCGGACGCCGATTGCAGCAGGAACGACAGCTCACGCTGCTCCTTGCGCACATACAGCGCCTCGGCGGCCAGGCGTCCCACGCGCTGCCACAGCGCGCTCGATTCATACAACGTGGTCATCGTCGACCAGGGCCAGACCAGCAAGTCGGTGGCCACGACAGCGCTGATCGCCACCTGCGCCGGCACACCCCGCGTGGCACTGCCGAACGACACCGTGAAGCCGCCTGCGAAGCTGAAGTCCTTGGTCGCCTCGTCGCCACTGGGCAATGCCACGTGGTAGCGCACGATGCCGCGCAGGATGAATGCGATCTCATGCTGTTGCTGGCCCTGGGTGCAGAACGGCTCGCCGGCACGCAGGCAACGTGCGCGGCCAGCCGTGATGAAGCGGTCCAGCTCGTCTTGCGGCAGCGGCGCCAGGCGGCGCAGGAACTGCGCAACGGGGTGGGCCGCAGGTTGGGCCGCAGGTTGGGCTCCAGTGCTGGCGGCGGGGGCGGCGTCATTCACGCGGTCGATGCTACGCCGCCAGGCACCCGGCAGGTCAGCGCACCGGCAGCACCAGGTAGTTCGGCGCACCCGGCTCGCTGCGCAAGGTCACCGTGCAGGGCGGGGCCGCGCCATTGGCGATGGCGCTCACCCCGTCGGGCCGCCAGGGCCCGGCCGGCGGGTGGGTGAAGCTGACCATGCCAGCCTGGTCGCTGCCACCGATGTCCAGCACCAGCCGATGCCCCTGCTGCAGCACCCAGGCGGTGGGCCAGAGGTTGATGTCCAGCGCCACCGGCACGCCAGGGCTCAGGGGCTGCACTTCGTCATACGGATGCCAGGCACGCCAGTCGCTGCTGCGTGCGGGGTCGCTCTTGCGCAGCGAGGCCCGCAGCCAGCCCATGGCCACCGGCAGGTTCGGGTCCTGCGCGCCTTGTGCTGTCACCTCGCTGCCATCGGGCCGCAGCTCGCGCAGCGCCACGAACAGGTCGGTGTCGCTGCCGCTGCTGCTCAGGTGCAGGTGCAGGCGCAGCGGGCCGATCAGCTCCAGGTCAGCGGCCAGCGGCGCTGAGGTGAATCGCAGCAGGCCGCCGGCCGCGCCAGGCGCTGCGGCGTAGCTCAGCTGGTCAGGCGCGGCGCTGCTGTCTTGGCCGCTGCTGGGGCCGATCGACTGGCGGCCCAGGTCCAGTGTCCAGCGCACGGCCTGGGTGCCCGGCAACGGGTAGTCGCTGCCTTCGCGCCGGATCAGGTCGCTGCCGCGCCGCACCATCACCGTCACCGCAGGCTCGCTGTCCACGCCGTTGCGCCGGCCCTTCAGGTGGTGGTCGAAGAAGCGCCGCTGCTGCTCGACTTCGGCCGGCGTGTACATCGCGTCCGGGTCCTGGCCCGTGCCCACCTTCAGCCTGCGCATCGGGGCGTTGACGGCGCCGCGAAAACCTTCAATCGTGCCGCGCCCGTGCAGGCCGAGGCCGCCGGCATTGGCATATGCAAACACGGGCACCTTGATCTTGGCCAGGTCGGGTGTGCGCTCGGTTACGAAGCGGTTGTTGGCCAGTGTGTGCTCACGCAGCAACTGCCTGAAATCACGCTCGAACACGGTGTTGGCCGCCAGCTGCGCTGCCGACAACGGCGGGTCGGCCGGGAAGCGCGCACCGCCGTGCTGCATCTGGCGCACACGGCCTTCGAACCACAGGTCCAGAAAGCGCGACGACAGCATGCCGCCGTGGCGCAGCGCGTCGCGGTAGAAGTCGGTGAAGCCCTGCACCGCAACCATGGCCTTCAGGTGGCGCGGCTGGTGTTGCGCCACCAGCCATTGCACGGCCGCGAAATACGAGTCTCCGAGCAGGCCGACTCGGCCATTGCTCCAGGCTTGCACGCCGGCCCATTCGATGGCGTCGACAAAATCGCGCTGCACCTGCGGCCCCAGCACATCGAGCTTGCCTGGCGATTGCCCCGAGCCACGCTGGTCACAGCGCAGCAGCACATAGCCGTTCGGCACCCAGTAGTCGGGCAGGCCGGTTTCCCAGTGCATCAGGTCGGCTGCGCCTTGCCCGCTTTGCATGATCTGGCGCCCATGGTCGGCCGGTGACCAGGTCTTGAACGGGATGCTCTTGGGATACGGGCCCACCGACA
>JANNMP010000007.1:0-4303 GCA_031398015.1 Burkholderiaceae bacterium | reverse complement strand
GCGGCCAAAGCGGCTTTGCGCGCTGGCAATGTCGATCACCACCAGCGGCGCGCCCGCCGCCGCCACGGTGCCGGCCACGGTGAACAGCTGCGGCCCGCTGGCCGACGGCAGCACCAGAGCGCCACCCGCACGCAGGCCCAGTGCAGCGCGCGCGGCGGCGTTCAGGAACACTGCGCCGGGGTCGAGAAAGGCGCTGCGGCCGGCCTCGGCGCCTGCCTCGGGCCGCGGCAACAGGTCTGGCGCCAGGCTGGCGATGCTCAGCGCGTCCACGCCCACCACCCGCAAGCCCACGCCGCGCTGGCGCAGCTGGGGCGCGGGCACGGCTGCGGGTGATGGGCTGGCCGATGGTGCTGGGTCAGCGCCCTCCGCCCAGCCGCGGCTGTCGAAAGCCAGCACCGGGCTGGCAACGGCCACCGCAGCATCGAGCACCAGCGCGGCATACAGCGCATCGTCGAAGCCGTCGCCCTGCAGGCTGGCCGCCACTGCATCGGGCTGGCCGTTGACCGATCGCACAGCCTGGGCAAATTCGGCCAGCGCCGAGGCATTGATCATCTGCACCGAGCTGGCCAGCGCCACACCGAGTGCAACCGCCAGCAGCGCCACGCCATGCCGCCAGCGGTGGTGGCGCCACTCGGCGATCGACAGCTTCAACAGGTGGCGCCACATCGGCGCATGGTACGGGGCGGGGCGCTGCTCTCAGGCTCTCAGCCTTGCAAGGCCTGGCGCACAAAGTCCAGCCGGTCCTGGCCGAAGTGCATCTCGCTGCCGACAAAGCAAGTGGGTGCGCCGAACACACCACGCGCCACCGAGGCCTCGGTGTTGGCCACCAGCTTGGCCTTGACCTCGGCATCGGCCACCAGCGCGTTGAAGGCATCGGGGTCGAAGCCGGCGCTGTCCAGCACCGCCGCCAGCTCAGCGGCATCGCCCAGGTTGCGTGGCGCCACCCACATGGCCTGGAAGACCGCGTCGGCATAACGCCTGAAATCGGCCGGCTGGCGCAGCAGCACACCGCAGGCGCCGCGCATCAACGGCAGCGTGTTGATCGGGAAGTGCGGGTTGAAGGCAAACGGCACGCCCAAGCGCCGCGCCCAGCGGGCGATGTCCTGACCCATCCAGCGGCCCTTGGCCGGCACGCTGACCGGGCTGGCATTGCCGGTGGCCTTGAACACGCCGCCCAGCAGCATCGGGTGCCACACCAGCGTCGCGCCGGTGTCGGCTGCGATGTTCGGCACCTGGGTGTAGGCCAGGTAGGCGGTGGGGCTGCCGAAGTCGAAATGGAACTCCAGGGTCTTGTTGTGCATGGTGATGGCTCCGCAGGGTCAGGCACGGGCAGTCGAGCGGGCGCTGACAGCCGCAAACCAGCGTGTCAGGTTGGCCAGCTCAGCAGGGATGCGGCAGCCGGTGGCCTTGCCCAGCACCATGGCGCACTGCGCCACGATGTCGGCCATGCTGTAGGCGCTGCCGGCGATGAATGCACGGCCGGCCAGTTCGCCCTCGAGCCAGGCCATGTTGGCCAGCGCCTGGGCGCGGGCGGCCTCACCGTAGGCTGGCTGCTGGGCGATGCGCTGGCGGAAATACTCACCGGTGTGCATGAAGGCGTCGCTGATCGGGCGCGAGATTTCCCATTCCATGCGCCGGGTCCACATCTCGACCTGGGCTTGTTCCAGCGGCGTGCTGCCAAACAGCGGCGGCAACGGATGCATGGCTTCGAAGTAGCGGCAGATGGCAATCGACTCGGTCAGCACCGTGCCGTCATCGAGCTGCAGCACCGGCAGCTTGCCCAGCGGGTTCAACGCCAGGAACGGCGGTTGCTGGTGCTCGTTGGCCGCGCTGTTCACGTTGTGCATGGGCACGCTGATGCCTTTTTCGGCCAGGAAGATGCGCACGCGGCGCGGGTTCATGCCGGCGGGCAGGTCGTACAGCAGCAAGGTGTCTCCAGGCGTTGTGGTGGTGGCCTGCAGCGTAGCGCAACAGGCGGTGCGCCGGCCCGCGCAAGCTTGGCCCACCTGAATGCGGGTGCGTGTTCATGGGGGTGGGTGGGTTGACGTTGGCGCTGCCGCGTCTAAGGTGCCGGTTGACTGCAAACCCCACGTTCGCTGAAAAGGTCGCCCCCATGAACCACACCTTGTTGCCCATCGGCTTGGCGCTGGCCGCCAACCTGGGTCTGAGCTTTCCGGCCGCAGCAGCGGTCTACCTCAACCAGGCCAACATCACCGTGACTGTGGGTGACGGCACCTCGCCGGGCGACTTCAACAACACTTTTTCCAACGGCAGCACCATCACCAAGGTGATCGACGCGCCGTCGGCCGCTGCCGAAGAGTTCCACGACCAGGTCACCCACATCTGGTTCACCGCCGACGCCGCAGGTGGCGGCCTGCAGCTGAAGTTCGACTTCGGCATCGAGTACGACATCAGCACGCTGCACTTCTGGAACTACACCAGCGAAAGCTTCGACGTCGACAGCATCGACTTCACGTTCTTCAACAGCAGCAATGTGCAGGTGGGCAACGTGGCGGTCTCGCCGGCGCTGGGCAGCAACCCAGGCATCCGCGCCCAGGACATCGTGCTGGCTGCGCCACTGAACGTGCGCTACGTCACCACCTTCCTCAGCGGCAGCAACCGGCAGGTCGATTTTCAGAACATCGGCTTCACCGCCGGTGTTTCGGTGCCAGTGCCCGAGCCGGGCAGCTTTGTGCTGATGGGCCTGGGCGGGCTGGCCCTGCTGCTGGGGGCAGCCCGGCGCCGCAGCGCCGGCCGCTGAAGGCCGAGGCCGGCCGCGCGGGCAGCGGTCAAGCGGCCACGATGCCTGTTGCCGTCAGCCGCAGCACCCGGTCGGCGCGGGCGGCAGCGGCCGCCGAATGGGTGACCAGCAGGCAGGCCGCGCCCTCTTGCCGCACCTGGGCCACCAGCACGTCCAGCATTCGCGCGGCGGTGGCCGGGTCAAGGTTGCCGGTGGGCTCGTCGGCCAGGATCAGCGCTGGTTTGTGCACCAGCGCACGCGCCAGCGCCACCCGCTGCAATTGGCCACCCGACAACTGCGCCGGGCTGCGCCCGCCCAGGCCGCCCAGCCCCACTGCGGCCAGCAGGGCTTGCACCCGCGCGTCATCGGGCCGGCCCAGCAGCAGCAGCGGCAGTGCCACGTTCTCGGCCACGCTCAGGTGCGGCAGCAGGTGGAATGCCTGGAACACAAAGCCCAGTTGGTGGCGGCGCAGCCGCGCCCGCTCGGGCTCGGCCAGTGCACGCACATCGTGGCCGGCCAGCAGCACGCTGCCGGCATCGGCCTCGTCGAGCCCGGCAATGATGTTCAGCAGCGTCGATTTGCCCACGCCGGATTCACCCAGCAAGGCCACGAATTCACCGGCTGCCAGTTGCAAGTCCACATGGCTGAACACCGGCGTGCCGGCGTAAGCGCGTGCCAGGCCGCTGATCGACAGCGCAAGCATCATGGGCTGTCGGCCATCAGCCGCGCCAGCAACGCCAGGCCCTGCGGCGTGGCATCGGGTGCGTCGCAGGCCAGCACCGTGCGCGGCATGCGGCGCAGCCAGGTGAGCTGGCGTTTGGCCAATTGGCGGGTGGCGGCGACGCCGGTCTCGCGCAGCCTGGCCCAGGCGGCAGTGCCGGGCTGCAGGCTGTCACCTGCTTCATCCAGCGCGGCCCAGGCCTGGCGGTAGCCGACGCAGCGCATGGCTGGCAGCTGTGCGTGCAGCCGCTGGTGGCTGCGCAGGCGCCGCACTTCATCGACCAGGCCGAGCGCCAACATTGCATCAAAGCGCTGGGCAATGCGGCCATGCAGCCAGGCGCGGTCGGCCGGCTCCAGCGCCAGCAGCGGCACGGCCATGCCACTGCGGCTGGCCTGGCCATGGAAGCTGGAGATCGGCCGGCCGCTCAAACGCCACACTTCCAGCGCACGCTGGATGCGCTGTGCATCGGTGGCCGGCAGGCGCGCCGCAGTGGCTGGGTCCACCCGCGCCAGCTCGGCATGCAGCGCTGGCCAGCCATGCGCAGCGGCCTCGGCATCCAGCGTGGCGCGTTGGCCAGCGTCGGCGGCCGGCAGCGGGTCGAGGCCATCGATCAGCGCCTTGAAATACAGCATCGTGCCGCCCACCAGCAGCGCGCAGCGGCCGCGCTGGTTGATCTCGGTGATCAGCCGCCTGGCATCGGCGGCAAACAGCGCTGCCGAATAGGCCTGGCTGGGGTCGATCAGGTCGATCAGGTGGTGCGGCACGCTGGCGCGCTCAGCGGCGCTGGGCTTGGCCGTCCCTGTTCCGAATTGATCTGAGTACCTTGGACGTCCTGCCACCAC
>JANNMP010000793.1:0-4329 GCA_031398015.1 Burkholderiaceae bacterium | reverse complement strand
CCAGCTTGAACACACCCGCAGCCGGGCTGTCATAGAGCTGGGTCCACCAGTCGATCAACATGCCGCGCAGCAGTGCGGTGGCGCTGCCGGTGTGTACAGCGGCCTCGGCCGCGCCTGAAGCGATGCGCTCGGACAGGTGGTGCGCGATCACGGCCTTCAGCAACTCTTGTTTGCTGGGAAAGTACAAGTACAGCGTGCCTTTGGACACGCCGGCCGCAGCGGCCACTTCTTCGGCCCGGGTGGCGGCAAAGCCCTTTTGCACGAACAGTGCCAGCGCAGCGTCCAACAGCTCTTGTGGGCGGGCCTGCTTGCGGCGGCGGTGGGCCGGGGCTGCGGCTGGCGTGGCGAGATTCACTGGCATTTAATGACTGGCTGGTCAGTAATGTAGCGGTCGGCTGCTGACAGGGTCAAGCCGGAGACGCAGCCAGAGACGCTGCCGGACACGCACCCCCGCAACGCTGGCGCCCGGCCGGCCAGGGCCGCGCAGATAACATGCGCGGTTTTGCCAGGGGGAAGCGGCGTGGATCCAGTGCTGTTGCTGAAGGCGGCGGTGATGGGCGTGGTCGAGGGGCTCACCGAGTTCCTGCCGATCTCGTCCACCGGCCACCTGATCCTGGCCGCATCGCTGCTCGACTTCACTGGTGACACCGTCAAGGTGTTCGAGATCGCGATCCAGACCGGCGCCATGCTGGCCGTGGTGTGGCAATTCCGCCAGCGCCTGCTGGCCACGGCCAGCGGCATCAGCCATGACCGCCTGGCCCAGCGCTTTGCGCTGAATGTGCTGGTGGCCTTCATCCCGGCGGTGGTGCTGGGCCTGCTGCTGGGCGACCGCATCAAGCAGCACCTGTTTGCGCCGGTGCCGGTGGCGCTGGCTTTTGTGGTGGGTGGGGTGCTGATCCTGCTGATCGAGGCCCGCCACAAGCGTCTGTACGGCGCGGCTGACCTGACCGGCACGCGCCGCGCGCGGGTGCAAACCATCGACGACATGACCGTGGCCGACGCGCTGAAAGTGGGCCTGCTGCAGTGCCTGGCGCTGATCCCGGGCACCAGCCGCTCGGGCGCCACCATCATCGGCGCGCTGGTGCTGGGGTTCTCGCGCCGGGCGGCCACCGAGTTCAGCTTCTACCTGGGCATCCCCACGCTGATGGGCGCGGGCGCCTATTCGGTGTGGAAGCAGCGTGCGCTGCTGAGCATGGCCGATGTGCCGATGTTTGCGGTGGGCACGGTGACGGCGTTCTTCAGTGCGCTGCTGTGCATCCGCTGGCTGATCCGCTATGTGTCCAGCCATGACTTCACGCCGTTTGCCTGGTACCGCATCGTCTTCGGTGGCCTGGTGCTGCTGACCGCCTGGACAGGCTGGGTCAGCTGGAGCGCTTGAACAGCAGATCCCACACGCCGTGGCCCAGCAACAGGCCGCGGGCCTCGAACTTGGTCAGCGGGCGCATGTCGGGGCGCGGGGCAAAGCCGTCGGCGGTGTTGGCCAGCGCCGGGCAATCGGTGAGCACCTGCAGCATCTGCTGCGCGTAGTCTTGCCAATCGGTGGCGCAGTGCAGCCAGCCGCCAGGGGCCAGGCGCTCAGCGAGCAAATCCACCAGCGCCGGCTGGATCAGGCGCCGCTTGTGGTGGCGCTTCTTGTGCCAGGGGTCGGGGAAGAACACATGCACACCTGCCAGCGAGGCCGGCGCCAACATCTGGCGCAGCACCTCCACCGCGTCATGTTGGACGATGCGGATGTTGGGCAGGCCGCGTTCGCCGATCAGGCGCAGCAGCGCGCCCACGCCGGGCTGATGCACCTCGACGGCGATGAAGTCCAGATCAGGCCGGGATGCAGCAATGGCTGCCGTGGCCTGGCCCATGCCGAAGCCGATTTCCAGCACCCGTGGTGCGCTGCGGCCAAAGGCGGCGTCCCAATCGGGTGGGGTGGCCTGCAACGGCAGCATGAACTGCGGCCCCAGGTCAGCCAGGGCACGCGCCTGGCCGCTGCCCAGGCGGGCGGCGCGCAGCACAAAGCTGCGCACCGGGCGGTGGCGGTGCGGGGGGGGCCGGGCAGCGTCGGGCATCGGGCGCGCTGGGCCGCCGGTGGCCACCGCAGCGCTCACGCGCCGACGGCTTGCCGGTACAGGTTGGTCGAGCGCGCGCCCGAGCGGCAGAACGCCAGCAGCGGCTGCGGCAGCTCGGTCAGCATCTGGGCAAACGCGGCGATCTGCTCGGGCGATTGCCAGCCACCGTCCACCGGCAGATGGCGGTAGACCAGGCCGGCAGCGATGGCTGCGGCTTCGATGTCGGCGCTGCTGGGTTGGTCAGGCCCGTGCTCGAAATCGGGCCGGTTGTTGACCACGCTCTTGAAGCCCAGGCGGGCCAGTTCGGCCATGGCGTCGGGCGTGAGTTGCGGCGCCACACACACGGTGTCGGCGATCTGGCGCAGGTGCAGGTTTGTTGCAGTCATGGCCCGGCAGCTTACTTCGACAAGGCGGCCTTGACCGCCGCCGACACCGCGCCCATGTCGGCCTTGCCGGCCAATTGGGCCTTGGCGGCAGCCATTACCTTGCCCATGTCGCCAGGCCCGGCCGCGTTCAGACTGTTGACGATGCCGGCCACGGCAGCGGCCATATCGTCAGCCGACAAGCGCGCCGGCAAATAGGCCTGCAGCACCGCCAGCTCGGCAGTCTCTTTGTCCACCAGGTCGGTGCGGCCGGCGCTCTGGAAGGCGGTGATCGAATCCCGGCGCTGCTTGATGAGTTTGTCGACCACGCCGACGATGGCCACATCATCGAGCACGATGCGCTCGTCCACTTCACGCTGCTTGATCGCGGCCAACAGCAGGCGGATCGTGCCCAGGCGGTCAGCGGCCTTGGCGCGCATCGCCGTCTTCATGTCCTCGGTGATCTGGTCTTTCAGGCTCATTGCAGCGCTCCGGGTGCATGCCAACAAAAACGCCCGCTGCGGCCAGGCCGCGCGGGCGCATCGTCAAACGTCTGGATTCAGTGCAGCTTCTTTGGCCAGAAGCTCAATAAAGCTTCTTTGGCAACTGCATGCTGCGCACCCGCTTGTAGTGGCGCTTGACGGCGGCAGCCTTCTTGCGCTTGCGCTCGGCAGTGGGCTTTTCATAGAACTCGCGCGCGCGCAGGTCGGTGAGCAGGCCAAGCTTTTCGATGGTGCGCTTGAAGCGGCGCAGTGCAACGTCGAACGGCTCGTTTTCCTTGACGCGAATCGTGGTCATGAAGTCTGGGTGTCCCGGGGGCTGGTGTGTTGAGGTTTGCCGCCACCACCACCGCATCGGCAGTGACGCTGGTTGGCCGGCAAAGCGGGGATTCTAAGTTGAAAACAGACATGCCGGCAAACCGGGCCAGCAGCCACGACAAGGCGCCGTCAAGTTGCTGCCTGCAATGCCCGCGCGCAAGCCGCGGCGCTGGCCCAGGCCCACTGGAAGTTGTAGCCGCCCAGCCAGCCGGTCACATCCACCACCTCGCCGATGAAATACAGCCCCGGCAGGCGCTGGCTGGCCATGCTGCGTGAATCCAGCGCACGCGTGTCCACGCCGCCGGCAGTGACCTCGGCCTTGCGCCAGCCCTCGGTGCCGCTGGGTGTGACGTCCCAGCGCGCCAGGCTGTCGGCCAGCCCTTGCAGATCCTTGTCGCGCACATCGGGCAAGGGGCGGCTGGCGTCCAGGCCCAGCCGCGCCAGCCAGGCATCGGCCAGGCGCTGCGGCAACAGCGTTGCCAGGGTATTGCCCAATTGCCGGCGTGAGCCCTGCTTGGCCTGCTGCAGCACGGCGGCGATGTCGGTGCCGGGCAGCAGATTCAGGCGCAGCGCGTCGCCTGGCTGCCAGAAGCTGGAAATCTGCAGCACCGCCGGGCCGCTCAAGCCCCGGTGGGTGAACAGCAGGTCTTCGTCGAAGTTGCCGGCAGCATCGCCCTTGCCCGTGGCCACCTGCACCGGCAGCGATGCACCGGCCAGCGGCACCAACGGCGCCCAAATGCTGGCATCGAAGGTGAGCGGCACCAAGGCCGGGCGCGGGTTGACCAGGGTGTGGCCGAATTGCCGCGCCAGCCGGTGGCCGAAATCGCTGGCGCCGATCTTCGGGATCGACAGCCCCCCGGTGGCCACCACCAGCTGCGCCGCACGCACCGGGCCTTGGGTGGTGTCGAGCTCGAAGCCGGCAGCGCCGTGGCGCACCGCGTCCACCCTGCAGGGCTGCCAGCGCTGCACGCTGCCGGCGGCACACTCGGCCAGCAGCAGCTGGATGATGTCGTCGGCCGAGTCATCGCAGAACAGCTGGCCCTTGTGCTTCTCATGGAAGCCGATGCCGTGCTGGCGCACCAGCGCGAT
>JANNMP010000735.1:0-2164 GCA_031398015.1 Burkholderiaceae bacterium | reverse complement strand
CGGGCGCATCCAGGTTGACGCCGCCGTGCGCATCGACGCCCAGGGCCAGCGGCGCGAGCAGTTCTGGTGCGACGGCGTGCGTGTCGAGCGCCCGGTGCTGCTGCGGCTGACCTGCGCCGAGACCGAATGCCCGCACGCGGTGCAGGTGCGCCGCCTGTGGCTGGCGCGCAGCGGCCAGCAAGCCACGGCAGAGGCAGCGCTGGCGCCCCAGCCGCAGCACCTGCTGACCGAGCAAACCCTGAGCATGGGCGGCCAGACCGTGACGGCGCGGCCGGCGCGGTTTCCGTGCTTCACGCCTTGCCCGCACCATGCCCACCCGCCGCTGATGATCCACAAGGCGGGCTGGGATCTGTTCGAGCATGGTGTGGCCATCGGCGGCGGCCTGGCTGGCGGCGGTGGGGTGCCGCGGCCGCGATTCCCCAGCCTGGCCGCCGCCCGCGCGCATTTGCTGGCGCGCCGCATGGAAGCCCTGGCGGCGCTGGCCGCCGCCAGTGGCCGCGCCGACGACACCGGCTGACACCGCGCGCAGCGCGTGCGGCGGTTGTGGCGGGGTGGGCACGCGCCATCGTCCTACTGCTGCCTGGGTGGGCAACCGACGCCATGGGCGTGCGCCGCGCCATCCAATGGCGGTCATCAACGCCAACCTGCAGCGCCGCTGCGCCAGCCATGCCCTCCGCCACCGCCACGCCCACGCCGACACCCACACCGGCCAGCGACCCGCAGCGCGCCAGCGTGCCCGACAGCGAACAGTTGCACCACTTCGACATCGACTGCACGCTCAGCTACGCCGTCAGCGGCCCCAGCGACTTTGTGTTCCAGATCCACGCGATGCAGGGCATGGGCCAGCGCGTGCTGAGTGAATCGCTGCAGGTGACACCGCCGCTGTCGCTGCATGTGTATGCCGACCCGACGCTGGGCCACCGCTTCTTGCGCCTGCATGCCGAGGCCGGCCCGCTGGCGCTGCGCTACCGCGCCCGGGTGCAGCGTTGTGTGCTGCCGGTCGACCCTGCCGCGCCTGAGTTGGCAATTGCCGCGCTGCCCGACGATCTGCTGCACAACCTGAACCCCACGCGCTACTGCGAGTCCGACCTGCTGGGCCATGCGGCGCAGCGCCTGTTCGGCCAGTTGCCGCCTGGCTTGCGGCGGGTGCAGGCCATTGCCGACTGGATCCATGAACACATCGCCTACCGGCTCGGCAGCTCGGACGCCACCACCACCGCGCGTGACGTGTTCGTCAGCCGCGCGGGCGTGTGCCGCGACTTTGCCCACCTGGGCGTCACCTTCTGCCGGGCGCTGAACATCCCGGCGCGGCTGGTGGTGGGCTATGCGCGGTTCGACGAACCGCCGCCCGATTTCCACGCCGTGTTCGAGGCCTATGTCGGTGGCCAATGGGTCTTGTTCGACGCCACCCGCATGACGCCGGTGCACGAGCTGGTGCGCATCGCCACCGGACGCGACGCCAAGGACGTGGCCTTTGCCACCATCTTCGGCCCGGCGACGATGACGGCGATGGCGCCGCTGATCAGCAAGCTGGCCGATACGCCGGCCCTGTGCCATGCCACCACCCGGGCGGCCACCCAGGCGCAGACCACCGCGCCAGCTTGACAGCCTGGCTGCTGTCCGGCCCGGCGCAGGCCATCAACGCAATGGCGCTGCCACGGCGTCGCCAATGCGCACAACGCGCACAACGCGCACAACCCGCAGAAGCGGCCGTTCGGCATCGCTGGCATCGATGTCGAAACGGTAGGTCGCTGCCGCTGGCACCTCCAGCACCAGGTTGTCGCCCATGGGCACCAGGCGGCTGCCCTGGCCGCTTGCCATGCTGCCGGCCGCCAGCGCCGCACCCAGGTTCAGCGCAGACCAATCGGCACTTGCCAGCTTGAAGCTGGCGGTGCCGGCCGGCAGGTCGATCAGCAGCGACCACTGGCCCCTGCCAGCGCTGGCAAAAACATGCTGCGTGCCCCAGGCATTGAAGCTGCCACGCAGCAGCGGCACGGTGGTGGCCGGCTCGGCCAGCGCCGGCGCAACCCGCTGCAAGCGCTGCGCTGTGCCGCCTTCCAGCAACGTGACGGCGCTTGGCACGGCGCCCGGCGCAGCGGCAACGAACTCAAGGTCGACATCCCGGTTCTGCACCGCATAGACGCTGGCCGACAGCGGCACCAGC
>JANNMP010000755.1:0-3007 GCA_031398015.1 Burkholderiaceae bacterium | reverse complement strand
CAATAGCAAATCACGGCGCCGGCAGTGTCCAAAATGCACGCGTCAGGCTGCTTGTTGTGCCGCGTCATCCACAACGTTTCAATGAAGTCGAGGCAACAGCAGGTTGGCCCAATCGAGAAGGTAGGTGTCCATCAAGCGCTCACAGGTTGGAGAAACCCCGGCGCCACATGCAGCATGTGGGCGCCGGGCTTCTCCTCACCACAGCGGGCTCTGTGAGGCGTGGGTGTCGCAAACACATGCGCGCCGGCTGCAGGGCCGGCACGCGTGGGCTCCGCGGCGACAGGTTCAAAGTGTATACACCTTGTTTGACCAAACCACTGCGGGAGAACCCCAGGTTGGCGGGCCCAGGCACGGTGCAAGCGCCGTGCCCGCGCTGCCTGCCGTGCCCGCTGACCCGTCACGAGCCGCGGTAGGTGCTGTAGGCCCAGGGGCTGACCAGCAGCGGCACGTGGTAGTGGCCGGCGGCGTCGGCAATGCCGAAATCCAGCTGCACCGTGTCGATGAACGCCGGCTCGGGCAGCGCCACGCCCAGCGCACGGAAGTACGGCGCCACTGCGAACAACAGGCGGTAGCGGCCCACCGCCATGCTGCTGGCATCCAGCAGCGGGCCCAGCGGGCAGCGGCCGTCGTCATCGAGCACCATGATGGCCAGCGTGTCTGTGGCATCGGTGTCGATGCGCTGCAGCGTCACCTGCATGCCGGCGGCGGGGCGGCCGTTCATCGTGTCGAGCACATGTGTGCTGAGGTGTCCCATGCGCAATCCTTGAAAAGTGGCGCCGGCTTGGCGTTGTCGCTGAAAGTGTATACACTTTGCGGCAGGCGTCAATGCCCGAGGCTGCCGCCAACCAGCCGCCAACCAGCCGCCACCAAGCCGCCAACGACCCGCCAACCCATGCCCACGCAGCCTGCCCACCCCAGCGCCAGCCCGCGCCGCCGCCCGCCGGCTGCGGCGCCGGTGCGCAGCGCGCGGCCGGCGGCGGGCAACGCGGCACCACCGGCGGCTGGCGCCACCGAGCGCATCGTTGACTCGATCACCACCGCCATCGTCGAGCGCCGGCTGATGCCCGGCACCAAGCTGGCTGAGCAGAAGATTGCCGACATCTTCAGCGTCTCGCGCACCATCGTGCGGCAGGCGCTGAACCAGCTGAGCCGTGACCGGCTGGTGCAGCTGTCGCCCGCCCGTGGTGCCTTCGTGGCCACGCCCAGCGTGGAAGAAGCGCGCCAGGTGTTCGAGGTGCGTGGCCTGCTGGAAACCGCGCTGGTGCGCAAGCTGTGCGAGGGCATCACCCCTGCGCAAGTGGCCGAGCTGCGCGCCCATCTGCGTGACGAGCAGGCGGCCGTGGCCCGCACCGACGTGCCCGGCCGCACCCGGTTGCTGGCTGACTTTCACACCGTGCTGGCGCGGCTCAGTGGCAATCAGGTGCTGGCCCGGCTGCTGGCCGATCTGTTGAGCCGGTCATCGCTGATTGCGCTGATGTACCAAAGCGCGCACTCGGCCGGCCATTCGCAGCAAGAGCATGTGTTGATCGTCGACGCCATCGAGCAGCGTGACGCCCGCGCCGCCGCCCGGCTGATGGCCCAGCACCTGGCCAGCGTGCAGCGCAACCTGCAGCTCGACCCGCACACGCCCGACCTGGCTGCGGCGCTGAAGCCAGCGGCTGCAACACCTGCGTGACCGCGATCCATTCGCCACCCCATCCGCCACCCCATCCGCCCCAGGACCGCCGATGACCACCCTGTTCCGATCCGGCCCCCAGTACCCGCGTGACTTGAAAGGCCACGGCCGTGATGTGCCCGCCGCGCGCTGGCCCAAAGACGCCCGCGTGGCGCTGCAGTTCGTCTTGAACTACGAAGAAGGCGGCGAGAACAACGTGCTGCACGGTGACCCGGGCAGTGAGCAATTCCTGTCGGAGATGTTCAACCCACCCGCCTACCCGATGCGGCACCTGTCGATGGAGTCGATCTACGAATACGGCTCACGCGCAGGGGTGTGGCGCATCCTGCGTGAGTTTGAACGCCGGCAATTGCCGCTCACCGTGTTTGCCGTGTCGATGGCCTTGCAGCGCCACCTGGAGCTGGCCGAGGCGCTGATGGCGCTTGGGCATGAAGTTGCCTGCCACGGCTGGCGCTGGGTCAACTACCAGCAAGTCAATGAAGTGGTGGAGCGTGAGCATGTGCGCATCGGCACTGACATCTTGAAGCAGATCACCGGCGGCGCCTGGCCGCTGGGCTGGTACACCGGGCGTGACAGCCCCGCCACCCGCCGCCTGGTGGCCGACCAGGGCGGCTTCGAATACGACAGCGACTACTACGGCGACGACCTGCCGTTCTGGCTGAACGTGAAGACCAGCAGCGGCAAGCTGCTGCCGCAATTGGTGCTGCCCTACACCATGGACTGCAATGACATGCGCTTCGGCCTGCCGCAGGGCTTCAGCCAGGGCGATGAGTTCTTCGAATACCTGCGCGACAGCTTCGACGTGCTGTATGCCGAAGGCGCCGACGCGCCCAAGATGATGAGCATCGGCATGCACTGCCGCATCCTGGGCCGGCCCGGCCGGCTGCGCGGGCTGCAGCGTTTTCTTGACCATGTGCAGCGGCATGACCAGGTCTGGGTCACCCGCCGCATCGACATTGCCCGGCACTGGAAGCAGCAGCACCCGTTTGATGCCTCCACTGCCTTCATCTGGACTTGAGCGATGACCGCCATGCTGACCCTGGACCAACTCAACACCACATCACCCGCAGAGTTTGTGCGGCTGCTGGCCGGCACTTACGAACATTCACCCTGGGTGGCTGAGCGTGCCGCTACGGCGCGGCCGTTTGCCACGCTGGCGCAGCTGAAACAGGCGCTGGTGCAAGCGGTGCGTGATGCCGGTGCCGACGCGCAACTGGCGCTGATCCGCCAGCACCCTGAGCTGGCGGGCAAGGCCATGCTCAGCAAGAGCCTGACGGCCGAGAGCACGCATGAGCAGGGCAAGGCCGGGCTCAGCGATTGCACGCCGGATGA
>JANNMP010000714.1:0-3450 GCA_031398015.1 Burkholderiaceae bacterium | reverse complement strand
GCCGCCAATGCGCTGGGCCGCTTCATCGGCACGCTGATGTCGGGCCTGCTGTACCAGTGGGGCGGCCTCTTGTACGCGCTGATCGGCTCGGCTGTGATGCTGGGCATCTGCTGGATGGTCACGTTGCTGCTGCCGGTGGTGCGGCCGGTGGTGATCCCGGAGGTGCAAGCCAGCGCCAGCCGCGCAGAGAACGCCGCATGAACGAGACCGCTGCCGTCACCGCGCTGGCCGCCCTGGCGCAGAGCATGCGGCTGCGTGTGTTCCGTGCCCTGGTGGGCGCCGGGCCGCAGGGCCTGACGCCAAGCGCACTGTCGGCCACGCTGGGTGTGCCGGCATCCACCCTCTCGTTCCACCTCAAAGAGTTGATGCATGCGGGCCTGGTGTCGCAACAGCGTGACGGCCGGCATCTGATTTACCGCCCGTCGCTGGCCCAGATGAACGCCCTGCTCGACTACCTCACAGCGCACTGCTGCCAGGCAGCCGATGCGAGCACCTGCGCACTCAGCGCACCGGCAGACTGCAGCAGCTGCTGAGCCCAGATTCCTGTCTTGAGATCCACCACCTTCTGGAGCATTCATGAGCACCGCCACCGGCAACAAGGTCTACAACGTTCTTTTCATCTGCAGCCACAACTCGGCGCGTTCGATCATTGCCGAAGGGCTGCTCAACAGCATGGGCCGCGGCGGCTTCAAGGCCTTCTCGGCCGGCAGCCAACCACGTGGTTCGGTCAACCCGCTGGCACTGAAGACGCTGGAGCAGATGCGCATCCCGAGCGATGGTTTCCGCAGCAAGGACTGGGCCGAATTCGCCCGCCCCGAGGCACCGGCATTGGACTTCGTCTTCACCGTCTGCGACAACGCCGCCGGCGAGGTGTGCCCGGTCTGGCCTGGCCAACCGATGACCGCCCACTGGGGGGTGCCAGACCCGGCAGCGTTTGAAGGCAGCGACGCACAGCGCGCCAAGTTGTTCTGGGACACCGCCGTGATCCTCAGGCGCCGGATCGAACTGATGCTTGCCCTGCCGCTGCAATCGCTGGACCGGTTGGCGATCCAGCGCGAGATCAAGGACATCGGCAGCCGCTGACCGATGGCAGCCGCCGCACCTGCCGGCCGGCCCGCAGCCTCGGCGCCGGCGCCCATGGGCGTGTTCGAGCGCTGGCTCACCGTCTGGGTGTTCCTGTGCATCGTTGTTGGCATCGGGCTCGGCCAGCTGCTGCCGGCACCCGTGCAGGCCATCGGCCGCATGGAGATTGCCAAGGTCAACCTGCCGGTGGGCCTGCTGATCTGGGTGATGGTCATCCCGATGTTGCTGAAGGTCGATTTCAGCGCCCTCGGTCAAGTCAAGTCGCACTGGCGCGGCATGGGTGTCACGCTGTTCGTGAACTGGGCTGTCAAGCCCTTTTCGATGGCGCTGCTGGGCTGGCTGTTCATCCGCCATGTCTTTGCGCCCTACCTGCCGGCAGACCAGGCTGACAGCTACATCGCCGGGCTCATCCTGCTGGCTGCCGCACCCTGCACGGCGATGGTGTTCGTCTGGAGCAGGTTGACAGGCGGGCACCCGCTGTTCACGCTCAGCCAGGTGGCACTGAACGACACCATCATGGTGTTCGCCTTTGCACCCATCGTCGCGTTGTTGCTTGGCCTGTCGGCGATCACGGTGCCCTGGGACACCTTGATCACGTCGGTGCTGCTGTACATCGTGATTCCGGTGGTCATTGCCCAGCTGTGGCGCAAGGCGGTGCTGCGGCGCGGCCAGGGCGCGCTGGACACGCTGCTGGCCAGGATCGGGCCGTGGTCCATCACCGCGCTGCTGGCCACGCTGGTGCTGTTGTTCGCCTTCCAGGGCAAGGCCATCATCGACCAGCCGCTGGTCATCGCGATGCTGGCCGTGCCGATCCTGATCCAGGTGCTGTTCAATGCCGGCCTGGCGTACTGGTTGAACCGCCGGCTTGGCGAAGCCCACAGCGTGGCCTGCCCGTCGGCATTGATCGGTGCCAGCAACTTCTTTGAACTGGCGGTGGCGGCGGCCATCAGCCTGTTCGGCTTTGAATCCGGCGCAGCGCTGGCCACCGTGGTGGGCGTATTGATCGAGGTGCCGGTGATGCTGCTGGTGGTGCGGGTGGTGAACCAGAGCAAGGGTTGGTACGAGCGTGGATGACCCCAGCCTGCCGAACCTCGATGCCTCGCTGTTTGACCACCCCGGCACAGCGCACCTGGCTGCCGCAGGCACATCGGCCCACGCCCCTCGATTCTTGCTGCTCTATGGCTCGCTGCGCGAGCGGTCTTACAGCTTGCTGCCGACGCTGGAAGCGGCGCGACTGCTGCGTGCCATGGGTGGCGATGTGCGCATCTTCGACCCGGCCGGGCTGCCGCTGCCTGATGCGGCTCCCGACAGCCACCCCAGGGTGCAGGCGCTGGGCAGCGCCGCCGCCTGGGCCGAAGGCATGGTCTGGACATCCCCGGAACGCCCCGGCGCGATGACCGGCAGCATGAAGCTGCAGATCGACTGGATCCCGCTCAGTCTGGGGGCCGTGCGGCCCACGCAGGGCAAGACACTGGCGGTGATGCAGGTCAGCGGTGGTTCACAGTCGTTCAACGCCGTCAACCAGATGCGCCTGCTCGGCCGCTGGATGCGCATGCTGACGATCCCGAACCAGTCGTCGGTTCCCAAGGCGTTTCAAGAGTTCGACTTGGCCGGCCGCATGTTGCCGTCGGCCTACTACGACCGGGTCGTCGATGTGATGGAAGAGCTGGTGAAGTTCACCCTGCTCACGCGTGATGTGGCGTCCTACCTGACCGACCGCTACAGCGAGCGGCGCGAGACAGCCGCTGAACTGTCGCAACGTGTGAACCAGCGGTCGATCTGACCGACCACCAGAGTGCCGAGCCCGCAGCGAGGCCGACGCCGGCACGGCCTCCACAAATGGACCCGACCGTCCGTGTCAGCTTGTTGACATCGACGTGACACCACGTGCCTACCCCCCGAAATTCGGGGCCGGTTGTGTCGGTTGTTGCACAGGTCACGGCGCCGTCATGCGCGCTGTCGAAACTCGGACACGCCAGGGCGTCTTGCCCAAGCCTTTGAAACCCACGAGGAGCTTCCCCCATGAAGGGTCCGCAACATCCGAAGAACGATGTGTCGTTGAACGCATCAGGCAATGAATCCATCCGCGAGGTGCTGGCCCGCGTTGATGTGAGCCGCCGCCAGTTTGTGCGCGGCGGCGTCGGCGCCGGAGCACTGGCCGCAGCGGGCGGCCTCACTTTGGCAGGCATCACCGAGACCGTGCAAGCCGCGCCTGTGCCTGCGGGTCTGGGCTTTGCCGGCATCGGCTTCGACAGCGTGCCTGCCGGCCTGGCGCCGGTGGTGGACCGCGTGACCGTGCCCACTGGCTACACCGCCAAACTGCTGGTGGCCTGGGGTGACCCCATCATGCCGGGCGCAGCGGCATTC
>JANNMP010000689.1:0-4380 GCA_031398015.1 Burkholderiaceae bacterium | reverse complement strand
TCACCGCCACGGCCGAGGTCGTGCGCTACCTCGGTGCCGACGTGAAGCTGGTCGATATTGACCCCGCGACGATGAACATCGACATCGCCGCCATCGAAGCCGCGATCACGCTCAAGACGCGCGCCATCCTGCCCGTGCACTACGCCGGCCTGGCCGTCGACATGATCGCCATCCTCGACATCGCCCGCCGCCACGGTCTGCGCGTCATCGAGGACGCGGCGCACGCTCTGCCGACGACGTTGGAGAAAGAGCTGATCGGCACCCTGGGCAGCGATGCAACCGTCTTCAGCTTCTACGCCAACAAGACGATGACCACGGGCGAGGGCGGTATGCTGGTCACGCGCAATGCGGAGCTCGCCAAACGCGCCCGCATCATGCGCCTGCACGGCATGAGCCGCGACGCCTTCGACCGCTTCACCGCCACCGTGCCCAGTTGGTATTACGAGATCGTGGCGCCGGGCTTCAAGTACAACCTGACCGACATTGCCGCCGCGCTGGGCATCCACCAGCTCAAGCAGGCACACCGGTTTGCGGCGCGCCGCGCCGCCATTGCCGCCCAGTACAACGCCGCATTTGCCGATCTGCCGGTCATCACTGCGCCGGTGGCTGCCGCAGGCGAACTGCACCCCTGGCACCTGTACGTGCTGCGCCTGCTGCCCGGTGCCGGCATCGGGCGCGACGCCTTCATCGAGCGGCTGTTCGCGCTGGGCATCGGCTGCAGCGTGCACTACATCCCGCTGCATCTGCAGCCGTACTGGCGTGACCGTTATGCGCTGCGTGCAGAAGACTTCCCGGCCAGCCAGCGCGCCTATGAACAGATGCTGAGCCTGCCCGTCTACAGCCGCATGGGCGACGCCGACGTGGCGCGGGTGGTGGCGGCGGTGCGTGGCCTGCTGGCGCGGCCTTGAGCCTGGCCGCGCCGCGCCGCTGCTGACCATGGCCAAGCGCCTGTTCGACCTGCTGGGCGCCGCCCTGGCGCTGCTGCTGCTGGCGCCGCTGCTGCTGGGCGTGGCACTGCTGGTGCGGCTGGATTCACCCGGGCCGGTGTTCGTCCGCCAGCAGCGGGTGGGGCGCAGTGGTGCGCTGTTTCGCATCCACAAGTTCCGCACCATGCGCGCCGACGCACCAGCCCTGGGCCCGCCGCTGACGGTGGGGCGTGATGCCCGCATCACCCGCGTGGGCCACTGGCTGCGAACGTACCGCATCGACGAACTGCCGCAGTTCATCGACGTGCTGCAAGGCCACATGAGCCTGGTGGGCCCGCGCCCCGAGGTGCCGCAGTTCGTGGCGCACTACCCTGCGGCGCTGCGTGCGCAGGTGCTGGCGGTGCGCCCGGGCATCACCGATCCGGCATCGCTGGCCCACCTGGACGAGGCCACGCTGCTGGCCGGCAGCGCCGACCCAGAGCGTGCCTACATCGAGCACATCCTGCCGCGCAAGCTCAGCTTGCAGGCAGAGTACGCGGCCAGCGCCACGCTGTGGTCTGATCTGGCCGTGCTGGCCCGTACGCTGGGCGTACTGCTGCGGCGCTGAAGCCAGCTTGTACAATTTCAAACTTCAACTTTGAAACAGTACAAACATGCTTGCCCGCCATGCGCTGCACACCTTGAAGGCTCTGGCCAGCGGCTTTCCGGTGCTGGCCATCACCGGGCCGCGCCAGTCGGGCAAGACCACGCTGGCGCGCAGCAGCTTCAGCCACCTGCCGTACATCAACCTCGAAGACCCCGACACCCGCGCGCTGGCGCTGCGCGACCCGCGCCGCTTTTTCAACAGCCTGCCCGACGGCGCGGTGCTCGATGAAGTGCAGCGTGCGCCTGCGCTCATGGCCTACCTGCTGGGCATTGCCGACGCCGCACCCGCCATGGGCCGTTGGGTGCTCACCGGCTCGCAGCAGTTCGGCTTGATGGATGGCATCGGCCAATCCCTGGCTGGCCGGGTGGGCCTGCTCACACTGCTGCCGCTGTGCCATGCCGAGCTGCCGGCCGGGGCCACGCTGGAGCAGCGGCTGTGGCGCGGCGGCTATCCGGCGCTGCATGCCCAGCACCGTGACCCGCAGCCCGCACACTGGTTTGCCGGCTACCTGGCCACCTACGTCGAGCGTGATGTGCGACAACTGCTGAACGTGGCCAACCTGCTCACCTTCCAGCGCTTCATTGCCATGTGCGCTGCGCGCAGCGCGCAACTGCTCAACCTGAACGGCCTGGCCGCTGATTGCGGCATCAGCCAGCCCACCGCACGGCAATGGCTCACCGTGCTGCAGGCCAGCCATCTGGTGGCGCTGCTGCCGCCGTACCACCGCAACTTCGGCAAGCGCCTGGTCAAGACGCCCAAGCTCTACTTTCTGGACAGCGGCCTGCTGTGCCACCTGCTGCGCATCAACGCGCCTGACGACCTGCGGCACCACGCCCAGCGCGGCGCCATCTTCGAGACCTGGGTGGTGGCCGAGACGCTCAAACACCGCTTCAATCGCGGCCTGACCGCTGACCTGTACTTCTGGCGTGACAACCATGGCCTGGAGGTGGACCTGGTGTTCGAGCAAGGCCAGCGCCTGCAACCGGTCGAGATCAAATCGGGCACTGCCTATGACACCAGTTGGCTGACGCCGGCCCGACGCTGGCGCGACGCGGCAGGCACGTCAGCTGCCGAGCCGCTGCTGGTCTACGGCGGCAGCAGCAGCCTGGTGCGCGCTGACCACCGTGTGCTGAGCTGGCAAGACCTGGGCTTTGCCGCCTGAAGCGTCTGTCGAGCACGCCATGATCACCGCATGATCACCATCTGGCACCGCCTCGACCGCTTCCTCGCCCGCCTGCGCCCGCACCGCGAGCTGCTGTCGCTGCTGATCGACAGCGCCGTGGTGGCCCTGGCCTGGAACATCACCTACCTGTTCCGCCTGGGCTTTGAGCGCTGGATGAGCGCCCGGCCCGGGTACGACGGCTGGGTGCTGCTGGCCATTGTGCTGGCCTACGCAGTGGCGTTCAGCGCGCTGAAGGTGCCGCAGGGCATGTGGCGCTTCTCGGGCTTTGGTGAGGTCAAGCGGCTGGCGCTGGCCTGTGCGCTGGCCGGCCTGGCCAGCGCGGTGGTGGTGCTGATGCTGCAGCTCACCCAGGTGCCACGCGCGGTGCTGGCGCTGCACCCGGTGGTGGCGCTGATGGGCCTGGCGCTGGTGCGCCTGGGTTACCGCATGGTCTATGAACATGGCCGCGCGCAGATCACCGGCAGCGCGCGTGAGGTGCGGCGCGCCATCGTGATGGGCGCTGGCGACGCCGCGCGCCGGTTGCTGGCCGGCATCCACCAGCAGGGCTGGATCGTGTTGGGCCTGCTCGACGATGACCCCGCCAAACAAGGCGCGCGCATCGCCGGCCTGCCAGTGCTGGGGCCGCTGGAGGCGATTGCCGACAAGGCAGTGCGCGGTGCCGCCACGCACGTGATCGTGGCCATGCCGGCGGCCAAGCCGGCACAGCGCCGCCGCGCACTGAACCTGGCCGCACCCACCGGGCTGCCGGTGCTGACCGTGCCATCGGCATCTGAGCTGCGGGACGGCACCGATGGCAACAGCGCGGTCGAGCGCCTGCGTGACATCGAGCCTGGCGACCTGCTGGGCCGCGAGCCGGTGCAGCTGGACGAGGCCGGCATCGGCGCGGTGCTGGCCGGCAAGACGGTGCTGGTGACAGGTGCCGGTGGCAGCATCGGCAGCGAGCTGTGCCGCCAGTTGGCGCGCTTTGCGCCGGAGCGCATCGTGCTGTATGAACTGAGCGAGTTCAACCTCTACAGCATCGAGCAAGACCTGGGCGAGCGCTTTCCCGGCATGCCGCTGGTGCGGGTGATCGGCGATGTCAAAGACCTGGCGCACCTGCAGCACACCTGTGGCCAGTGGCGGCCGCAGGTGGTGTTCCACGCCGCAGCCTTCAAGCATGTGCCGCTGATGGAAGAAGACCACAACGCCCTGGCCGCGCTGCGCAACAACACCCTGGGCACCTGGCATGCGGCGCTGGCCGCTGCCCAGGCCGGAGCCGAGCGTTTTGTGCTGATCAGCACCGACAAGGCGGTGAACCCGACCAATGTGATGGGTGCCACCAAACGTGCGGCCGAGATGGTGGTCAGCATGATGGCCGCCGAGCACCTGGGCACCCGCTTCATGGCGGTGCGCTTCGGCAATGTGCTGGGCAGCAGTGGCAGCGTGATCCCGAAGTTCAAGGAGCAGATCGCGCGTGGTGGGCCGGTCACCGTGACCCACCCGGACATCATCCGCTACTTCATGACCATCCCCGAGGCGGCGCGCCTGGTGCTGCAGGCCGCAGCCATCGGCGAGACCGGCCAGGTGCTGGTGCTGGACATGGGCGAGCCGGTGAAGATCGTCGACCTGGCGCGCGATCTGATCCG
>JANNMP010000639.1:0-8944 GCA_031398015.1 Burkholderiaceae bacterium | reverse complement strand
CCTTCGGTGTGCACTTCCAGAACTACTTTCTTGAATCCAGCCTGTACAGCGGCGGCCTGGTCGACGACGCGGTGGCGAGGCTGGTGGCCAGCGGCAAGACCTACGAGAAAGACGGCGCGCTGTGGTTGAAGTCAACCGACTACGGCGACGACAAGGACCGGGTGATGCGCAAGAGCGATGGCGCCTACACCTACTTCGTGCCCGACGTGGCCTACCACATCAACAAGTGGCAGCGCGGCTTCGACAAGGTCATCAACTTCCAGGGCAGCGACCACCACGGCACCGTTGCCCGGGTGCGCGCCGGCTTGCAGGCCGCAGGCGTGGGCGTGCCGCTGGGCTGGCCCGACTACGTGCTCAACAAGATGGTCACCGTGATGAGGGGCGGTGCCGAGGTCAAGATCAGCAAACGCAGCGGCGGCTATGTCACGCTGCGCGACCTGATCGACATGACCAGCCGCGACGCGGTGCGCTTTTTCCTGATCAGCCGCAAGGCCGACACCGAGTTCGTGTTTGACGTTGACCTGGCGCTGAAGACCGACGACGAGAACCCGGTGTTCTATGTGCAGTATGCGCATGCGCGCATCTGCTCGGTGCTGGCCGCCTACACCGCGCGCACCGGCCTGCAAGCCAGCGCGCAGGCCGATCTGTCGCTGCTTGCCGCGCCCACCGAGGCTGCCGTGATGTTGAAGCTGGCCGCCTACCCCGACATGCTCAGCAGCGCCGCTGCCGATCTGGCGCCGCACGACGTGGCCTTCTACCTGCGTGATTTGGCAGCGGCCTTCCACAGCTGGTATGCCGCCGAGCGTTTCCTGGTCGATGACCCGGCGTTGTCAGCTGCGCGGATGGCCCTGCTGGCCGCCACCCGCCAGGTGCTGCGCAACGCACTGGGCATGATGGGCGTGGCCGCACCCGATGCGATGGTGCGAGACAACGTGCGCGAGAACGTGCGAGACACCCTGCGCGACACCCCGCGCGACACCCCGCCCGAGACCCAGCCCAGCCCCACCGAGGCCAGCGCATGAACAAGCCCCAGCATGGTGGTTTTGTCACCGGCATCGTGGTTGGCCTGCTGCTGGGCCTGGGTGTGGCGCTGGCCGTGGCGCTGTACGTCACCAAAACACCGGTGCCATTCATCGACAAGCTGCCCCAGCGCACCGCCGAACACGATGCCGCCGAGGCAGAACGCAACAAGAACTGGGACCCGAACGCGCCGCTGGCCGGCAAGAACCCGGCACGCCCGTCAGCACCACCGCTGGCCGCAGCCAATGGACCAGCAACCGCAGCCAGCACTGCCGCGCCCGCAGTGGCCGCAGCGCCGGCACCAGCCAGTGCGGCGCGGGCAGCAGCAACCGCGCCTGTGGCCGCCGCCAGCCGCCCGGGGCGTGACCCGGCGGCCATCCTGGCCGGCCAGTCTGCGTCTGGCACGGCTGCGGCGCGTCCGGCGGCCAGGCCCGCCAGCGCGGCGGTCGCCGCATTTTTTGTGCAGGCCGGGGCCTATGGGCGCACCGACGAAGCCGAAGCCCAGCGCGCCAAGCTGGCGCTGCTGGGGCTGGATGCGCGCATCACCGAGCGTGAGCAGTCGGGCCGCACCGTCTACCGGGTGCGGCTGGGCCCGTTTGATGCGCGTGAACCGGCCGAAGACGCCCAGGGCCTGCTGGCCGGCGCCGGCATCGACGCCAACCTGGTGCGGGTGGACCGTTGAATTGTGCGTGCACCGCAACGTGCCATGCGCCGTTGAGACATCCTGATCTCTTTTTGACAAGGTGAAGCATGAACCGTCGTGAATGGGTGCTGGCCGCCACCAGCTTGGCCGGCCTGCCACTGTCAGCGTTTGCCCAGGGTGCTCCGCTGGAGGGCCGCGACTATGAGCGCGTGGAGCAGCCGGTGCCAGTGGCCGACGGCAAGTTCGAGGTGGTCGAGTTCTTCGGCTACTGGTGCCCGCACTGTTTTGCCTTCGAGCCAGCGCTGGACAGCTGGGCCAAGAAGCTGCCGCCGCAGGTGCAGTTCCGGCGGTTTCCGGTCGCCTTCAGCCCGGCGCAAGAGCCGCTGCAGCGGCTGTATTTCGCCATCGAGGCGCTGGGCCAGGTGGACGCCCTGCACCGCAAGGTGTTTGCCGCGTTGCATGTGGATCGCAAGCGCCTGAACACCGAGGCCGAGATCGGCGCCTGGCTGCCCAGCACCGGTGCTGACAGCGCCAAGCTGCTGGATGCGATGAAGAGCTTTGCCGTGTCCACCAAGCTGCGCCAGGCCAAGCAGCTGGCCGACGGTTACCGCATCAAGGGCGTGCCCACGCTGGGCATCCAGGGCCGGTTCATGACATCACCGTCGATCGCCGGATCGCCCGAACGTGCCTTGGCTGTGGCAGATGCCCTGATCACGCAACTGCGCAAGACCTGATCGGCGACGGCAAACCCGTGCTGTTGCGGGAGAATTCCCGCTGTCGGGCCGCATGGCCTGGTCGATCTGCCAACACTTGTGTCTAGAATGCCTGCAAGTTTTGTGCCGACCGATGAATACCTTGCGCCCCTCCGCCCCTGTTCTGCTGCTGCTGCTGGCTGGCACCGGCAGCGGCGTGTGGGCCGAGCGTGCCGACCGCAGCCGGCCGATGACGCTGGAGTCCGACCAGCCCTGCACCGTCAGCCTGCAAAAGCAGACCAGCGTCTGCAGCGGCAACGTGGTCATCAGCCAGGGCACGCTGCAGTTGCGCGCTGACAAGCTGGAGCTGCGTGAAACCCCCGACGGCTGGCAGATGGCGGTGGCCACCGGCACCCCGGCCAAACCCGCCGCCTACCGCCAGAAGCGCGACGGCGCCGACGAGACGGTGGAAGGCCAGGCCCAGCGCATCGACTACGACAGCCGGGCCGGCACCCTGCGCTTTGAAGGTGCAGCGGTGGTGCGCCGGCTGCGCGGCAGCACGGTGGCCGATGAAATCCAGGGCCAGCAAATCGTCTGGGACAGCACGGCTGAATCGTTCAATGTGCGCGGCGGCGCCGCCACGGCCACCAACCCCGGCGGCCGCGTGCGGGCGGTGATCATCCCGCGGCCGCAACCCGAGGACGCCGCTCCGGCCACCACCCCGGCCGCCACCCCAGCGGCCAGCCCGGCGACCAGCCCGGCGACCAACAGCAACTTGAAGCCGTCCCCCGTGCTGGGGGACCGGCGTTGATGGCGGTGCTGGCCGAGGCGCTGCCCGGCGCAGCGCCAGTGCTGCCCGGCCTGGCCGGCAGCCGTCTGGAGGTGCGCGGCCTGCAAAAGCGCTATGGCTCACGCCAGGTGGTCAAGGACGTGCATCTGTCGGTGGGCGCCGGCGAGGTGGTGGGCCTGCTGGGCCCCAACGGTGCGGGCAAGACCACCACTTTCTACATGGTGGTGGGCCTGGTGCGCGCCGATGCCGGCGAGATCCACATCGACGGTGTGCCGGTGCAGGGCAAGCCCATCCACCAGCGTGCGCGCATGGGCCTGAGCTACTTGCCGCAAGAGGCGTCGATCTTCCGCAAGCTGACGGTCGAAGAGAACATCCGCGCGGTGCTGGAGCTGCAATTGGACGCCAGCGGCAAGCCGCTGAAGGCGGCGCTGATCGAGACCCAGCTGGCCACGCTGCTGCGTGACCTGAGCATCGAGAAGCTGCGCCAATCACCGGCGCCGGCCTTGTCGGGCGGTGAGCGCAGGCGGGTGGAGATTGCCCGCGCACTGGCCACCCAGCCGCGTTTCATCCTGCTGGACGAACCGTTTGCCGGCGTCGACCCGATCGCGGTGATTGAGATCCAGCGCATCATCGGTTTCCTCAAGGGCCGGGGCATCGGCGTGCTGATCACCGACCACAACGTGCGCGAGATGCTGGGCATCTGCGACCGCGCCTACATCATCAGCGAAGGCCAGGTGCTGGCCGAAGGCACGCCTGCCGAGATCATCGCCAATGCCGACGTGCGCCGGGTCTATCTCGGCGAGCACTTCAGGATGTGACCGGGGCATGACGCGATGAAACCTTCATTGCAGGTCCGCCTGTCGCAGCACCTGGCGCTGACGCCGCAGCTGCAGCAATCGATCCGCCTGCTGCAGCTGTCGACGCTGGAGCTGCACCAGGAGATCGAGCAGATGCTCGAATCCAACCCCTTTCTCGACACCGAGGAAGACCATGCGCCGATGGAGTTCGGCCTGGAGCGGGTGAGCGCAGCGGCCGACGCCGGCGCTGAGCGCGAAAAGACCAAGCTGAGCGAACGCGAAGACAGCGGTGACGGCCAGGCCGGCGCCGACGAGCCCGCCGGCATGGACAGCGCCGAGTTCGGTGGCAGCGAGCGTGATGACTGGGAGAACGGCACCGAGCGTGATGACTTCGACGGCATCCGCGAGCTGCCCAGCAGCAGCAGCGCATCACCCAGCGGTGACAGCGACGACTACGAGCCGGTCGACGGCTCCGACACCGGCCCGTCGCTGCAAGACCATCTGCGCCGGCAATTGCTGGGCATGCGGTTGTCGCCCGAAGACGCGGCAGCGGTGATGGTGCTGATCGAGTCGCTCGACGAAGACGGCTATCTGGCCGACCCGCTGGACGAGATCGCCGAGCGGCTGGCCCTGGCCATGGGCATCGACGGCGCCGACGGTGCCGACGAACGCGAGGTACTGGCAGACCGCCTGCGCTGCGCACTGAAGTGGCTGCAAAGCCTGGAGCCCACCGGCGTGGGCGCCAGCGGCCTGGGCGATTGCATTTGCCTGCAACTGAAGGCGCTGCCCAAGACTGCGGCGCGCGAGGTCGCGATCAAGGTCTGCCGCAGCCACCTGGAGCTGCTGGCCCGGCGCGACATGAAGAAGCTGGTGGCCGCCACCGGCGCCGACGAAGACCTGCTGCGCGAGGCGCAGGCGCTGATCGTGGCCTGCGAGCCCAAGCCCGGCCGGCCCTTCACCAAGGCCGAGGCCAACATCGTGGTGCCCGATGTCATCGTCATCAAGTCGGGCCGCGGCTGGAAGGCGACGCTGAACCCCGACGTGATGCCCAAGCTGCGCATCAATGACTTGTATGCACAAGCCATCCGCGGCCAGCGCAACGGCAGCGCCAGCGGCTTGAGTGCCCGGCTGCAGGAGGCGCGCTGGTTCATGAAGAACATCCTGCAGCGCTTTGACACCATCCTGCGAGTCAGCCAGGCCATCGTCGAGCGGCAGAAGGGCTTCTTCACCCACGGTGAGATCGCAATGAAGCCGCTGGTGTTGCGCGAGATCGCCGACGAGCTGGGCCTGCACGAGAGCACCATCTCGCGGGTGACCACGGCCAAGTACATGAACACACCGTTCGGCACCTTCGAGCTGAAGTACTTCTTTGGCAGCTCGCTGAACACCGACGCCGGTGGCAATGCCAGCAGCACGGCGGTGCGGGCGCTGATCAGACAGCTGGTCATCGCCGAGGACACCGGCAGACCGCTGTCGGACAGCCAGCTGTCGGACATGCTGGGCGAGCAAGGCATCACCGTGGCGCGGCGCACCGTGGCCAAGTACCGCGAGGCTCTCAAGATCGCCCCCGCCAATCTCAGAAAAGCACTTTGAGATGGCCGCTGCGGTGAGCCTGTTCCTGCCCTGCGCGGCAGGCACCGAAGACCTGCTGGCCGACGAGGTGCTGCGCATCCTGGGGCCCGAGGCCAGCGGCGAGGTGCTGCGCGGTGGTGTGACGGTGCAAGGCGATGCCGCCACCGCAATGCAGCTCAACCTGGAAAGCCGGCTCGCCCAACGGGTGCTGTGGCCGCTGGCCCATGGGCCGTACGAGAACGAGCATGACCTGTATGCGCTGGCGCGCACCGTGCCCTGGTGCGACTGGATCAGCAATGCCCAGACCTTCCGCATCGACACCACGGCCCAACGAAGCCAGCTGCAGAGCCTGAACTTTGCCACGCTGCGGGTCAAGGACGCGGTGTGTGATGTGCTGCGTGACGCCACCGGCGAGCGCCCCAGCATCGACACCCGCCACCCTGATCTGCCGCTGTCGCTGCACCTGTCGCCGAGCCATGCCACGCTGTATGCCGACACCTCGGGTGAGGCATTGTTCAAGCGCGGCTGGCGTGATGCCCAGGGCGGCACTGTGGGCGTGAAGGGCGAGGCACCGCTGAAGGAAACCCTGGCCGCCGCGATGCTGGCCGCCGCAGGCTGGCACGGCCGCGCCGACGACGGCCCGCTGTTCGACCCCTGCTGCGGCGCCGGCACCATCGCCATCGAGGCCGCGCAGATTGCCTGCGGCATCGCGCCGGGCCTGCAACGGCGCTTTGCGTTCGAGAAGATGCTGCCGTTCCGGCCACAGCAGAACGCCTGGTCGCGCCTGAAGGATGCAGCGCGCGCCCGCCAGCACGCACCGGCGGTGGCGGTGCATGCGGGCGATGTGTCGTTCCGCATGACTGACTTTGCCCAGCACAACGCCCAGCGCGCCGGGGTGGCGCAGGCCATCCAGTTCAAGACGGCAGACGCGCTGCAGCGCCTGCCGCCCGAGGCGCGTGGCACGCTGATGCTCAACCCGCCGTACGGCGAGCGCATCGACCCCAAGGGCTCACGCGGTGAGCAACGGCCAGCACGCGGCAGCCGTGAAGGCTTCGATGGTGGCGCTGACCCGGGCGCCTTCTTCAGCCAACTGGCCAGCCACTGGAAGCGCCACTACCCGGGCTGGACGGCCTGGCTGCTCAGCCCCGACATGAAGCTGCCCCAGGCCCTGCGCCTGAAAGAGGCACGCCGCGTGCCGCTGTGGAACGGGCCGATCGAATGCCGGCTGTTCCGCTTCGACCTGGTGGCCGGCTCGGCGCGGGCAGCGCCGGTGGAGGGCTGACGCCATGGGGCGGTGGTGCGGCGCATGCTGAGCTGGCTGGGCATGGCGGCGGCGCTGGTGCTGGCCCTGCTGCTGGCCGCTGCCGCCGCGCTGTGGTGGGGCCAGGAGCGGCTGATCTTTCTGCCCACGCCGCTGCCGCCGGAGCACCGCTTCAAACTCGGCGCCGATGTGCACGAGACCTGGATCGACGTGCCTGGCGCCCGGCTGCATGCGCTGCACCTGCGCCTGCCGCAGCCACGGGGCCTGGTGTTCTACCTGCACGGCAACGCCGGCAACTTGGACAGCTGGTTTGTCAACGCCGACTTCTACCGCGCGCTCAACGTCGATCTGTTCATGCTCGACTACCGCGGCTACGGCAAGAGCAGCGGCCGCATCAGCAGCGAGGCCGCGCTGATGGCCGATGTGCAAGCCGCCTGGGCCAGCGTGGCGCCGGCCTATGCCGGCCGGCCGGTGGTGGTGGCCGGGCGCTCACTGGGCACCGGGCTGGCGGCGCAACTGGTGGCCGGCTTGCCGGCAGCGCAACAGCCTCAGCTGCTGATGCTGGTGTCGGCGTACCGCAGCATGCCGGCCTTGGCCACGATGCACTATCCGCTGCTGCCGGCCGCGTTGCTGCGCTACACGCTGGACACTGAAACCGCGTTGCGCAGCATCGCCGCCGCAGGGCCTGGTGGCCCGAAGCTGCTGCTGCTGCATGGGGCCCAGGACACGCTGATCCCAGCCAGCCACAGCGACGCGCTGGCTGCCCTGGTGCCAAACGCCGTGGTGCAGCACATTGCAGGTGCCGGGCATGGCGACGTGCAAGCGTTCTCGGCCTACCTGGACCACGTGCGCAGCGGCATCGGCCAGGCGCTGCTGCCAGCCGAACGCTGAACACCGGCGCCCGGGCCGGGCTGCGGCAACTGTGATCGCGCAGTCGGCCACCGGCACGCTGCAACTGGCGTCGTCCAACGCCAGCGGGCGAGCGCGTGGCACTGAGCGCCAGCGTCAACGGTGTTGTCGGGGTTGGCTTCCAGAGCCTGAGCCGGCGGCGCGCCGTCGCTGGCGATGCCGCTGGCCGGCAACGAAGTCTTCGACCGCTTCAGCGCCGTGTCGGGCGACGGCGCGCACATCGGCTTCTTGTGATCGGCTTCTTGCGCCGCGTGGGCCGCGACAACCGGGCCCTGGTTCGCCACCTGCCCAGTGGCGCCGAGCAAGGCCTGGGCGTCAGCACCGCCGGTGTGCCCAGCAACGGCTTCGAGCTGGCCGCACTGCTGCCCAGAGACGGCAGCCGCGCGGCGTTCCAGTCCATTTCCAGCAACCTGGCCGCCGGCTTGCCGGCTCACCGCGTCGACTCGTTTGTGAAGACGGTGGCAGCGCTTGCGGCGGTGCAGTGAAGCTGCGGCGGCCCGTCGCACGCAGGTGCCGGGCCGCAGCAAAGCCGGCGTGCTGCGCCAGCCTCAGCGCTTCATCAAGCCGCCCAGCACACTGCTGAGCAGGCCACCCAGGTCGGCACCACCGCCGCCCTGGGGCAGTTGGCCGTCAGGTGTCATGCGGTCGACCACCTGCGGCAGGTATTGCGCCAGTTGGCCCGACAGATCGGCCGACGACATGCCGGCTTGCTGCGCCAGCGCGTCGATGCGGTCGGCGCCCAGCGCCGTTTGCAGTTGCTCGGGCGACACCGGCATGTTCTGGCCAGTGCCCACCCAGGACTGTGCCGCCTCGCCCAGGCCGCCCTGCTGCAGTTGCGCCAGCAATCCGCCCAGGCCGCCCAAGCCGCCGAGGCCACCCCCGCCGCCGCCGCCCCCGCCGCCGCCACCACCCTGGCCCTGCAGCAGCGCGCCGATCACCTGCATCAGCATCGAATTGCCGCCGCCACCCTGGCCACCACCTTGCAGCGCACCCATCGCGCTGCCCAACACCGAATCCAGCAATCCCATGGCGCTCTCCTTTGGCATGAATGAACGCAGGCATTGTGGGTGCACGCCGTTGCGCTTTTGCGGTACTCGGTCACGCTTTGGCGGCCGCGCCCGGCCGCGTCAACCCGCTGGCCGGGCCGCCAGCGGCGCGCGCCGCAGCCGCGCCAGCCACACCAGCGCGGCGGCCAGCAGCAGCAGCGGCAGCACGCTGCCCAGGTTCATCGCCGTCCAGCCACCGGTGGTGACCAGCGCG
>JANNMP010000557.1:0-2746 GCA_031398015.1 Burkholderiaceae bacterium | reverse complement strand
GACCCGCGACCGGTCCCGGCCGCCATGCTCCAGGCCCTGCAGGCGCAGTTCGGCGCGCGCTGCTCGACCGCGCTGGCGGTGCGCGAGCAGCACGGCCGCGACGAGTCGCCGATCGACGCACCGCCGCCCGAGGCGGTGGTGTTCTGCGAGAGCACCGACGACGTCGCCGCGGTGGTGCGGCTCGCCGACCGGCACGCGGTGCCGGTGATCCCGTTCGGCGTGGGCTCGTCGCTCGAAGGGCACTTGCTGGCGGTGCAGGGCGGCGTCAGCATCGACCTGTCGCGCATGAACCAGATCGTGCGCATCAACGATGCCGACCTGACGGTGACGGTGCAGCCCGGCGTCACCCGCAACCAGCTCAACAACGAGATCCGCCACACCGGCCTGTTCTTCCCGATCGATCCGGGCGCCGATGCGTCGCTCGGCGGCATGGCCGCCACCCGGGCCAGTGGCACGAATGCGGTGCGCTACGGCACCATGCGTGAAAACGTGCTGGCGCTGCAGGTGGTGACGGCCAGCGGCGAGATCATCCGCACCGGCACGCGGGCCAAGAATAGCAGCGCGGGTTATGACCTGACGCGGCTGATGGTGGGCAGCGAGGGCACGCTGGGCATCATCACCGAGGTCACGGTCAAGCTGTACCCGCAGCCTGAATCGGTGTCGGCGGCGATCTGCCACTTCCCCAGCATCGACACGGCGGTGAAGACGACGATCCAGATCATCCAGCTGGGCGTGCCGATCGCCCGCTGCGAGCTGCTGGACGCCAATGCGGTGCGCTACGTCAACAAGCACGACAAGCTGACGCTGCGCGAGCAGCCGATGCTGCTGATGGAGTTCCACGGCAGCGCCGCCGGTGTGGCCGAGCAGGCGCAGGTGGTGCAAGAGGTGGCGCGTGAACATGGTGGTGAAGATTTCCAGTGGGCCACCACGCCGGAGGAGCGCACCAAGCTGTGGACCGCGCGCCACCGCGCCTACTTTGCCGGCATGTCGTCGAACCCCGGCTGCCGCACCGTGACCACCGACACCTGCGTGCCGATCAGCCAGCTCGCCACCTGCATCGGCCAGGCGGTGACCGAGGCCGATGAAGCCGGCCTGCCCTACTACATCGTCGGCCATGTGGGCGACGGCAACTTCCACATCGCCTACATGATCAACCCGGCCAAGCCGGCCGAGCGCGACACCGCCGAGCGGCTGAATGACCAGCTGGTGCACCACGCGCTGCGGCTCGAAGGCACCTGCACCGGCGAGCATGGCATCGGCCTGCACAAACAGGGCTTTCTGCTCGACGAGGCCGGCGCGGCCACGGTGGACATGATGCGGCTGCTCAAGCGCGCGCTCGACCCGAAGAACATCCTGAACCCGGGCAAGATCTTTGCGCTCTGAGCGCGGCGTGGCAGTGGGTGGAAACACTTGGGCGGGAACATTTGGGCGGGAACATTTGGGCGGCAGCCGGGTCCGCCACCGGTCAACCCACTCCAGCACCATGGCCGCCGTGTCACGCCCCCACACCGTTGATGACTTCGATTTCGAGCTGCCGCCAGCGCTGATTGCCCAGCACCCGCCAGCACAGCGCAGCGCAGCGCGCTTGCTCGACGGCAGCGGCACGCTGCCGCAAGACCGCGTGTTCTCTGACCTGCCCGGCCTGCTCAAGCCCGGTGACTTGCTGGTGTGCAACGACACCCGCGTGATCAAAGCCCGGCTGTTCGGCGAGAAGCCCACCGGCGGCGCGGTCGAGGCGCTGGTTGAGCGGGTGCTGCCGGCGGGCAATGAAGTGCTGGCCCATCTGCGCGCCAGCAAGAGCCCGCGCCCGGGCACCCGCATCCGCTTTGCCGGCGGTGCGTTTGACGCCGAGGTGCTGGGCCGCAGCGGGCCCGATGGTGGCCTGTTCCACCTGCGCCTGAGCGGCGATGCGCTGGCGCTGCTGGACGCGCACGGCCATGTGCCGCTGCCGCCGTACATCACACATGCCGACAGTGCCGACGATGTGGCGCGCTACCAGACGGTGTTTGCCCGGCGCCCCGGCGCGGTGGCCGCGCCCACCGCGTCACTGCACTTCGACGCCGCCGTGCTGGCCGCGCTGACCGCGCGTGGTGTGCAGCGCGCAGCCGTCACGCTGCATGTGGGGGCCGGCACTTTTCAGCCGGTGCGCAGTGCCACGCTGGCCGAACACAAGATGCACAGCGAGTGGTACGAAGTGGGCCAGGCCACGGTGGATGCGGTCAGCGCCACCCGCGCCGCCGGTGGCCGCATCGTGGCCGCCGGCACCACGACGCTGCGGGCGCTTGAATCAGCGGCGCTGACCGGCACGCTGCAAGCCGGCGCCGCCGAGACCGATGTGTTCATCACGCCGGGTTTCCAGTTCCGCGTGGTGGACCTGCTGATCACCAACTTCCACCTGCCACGCAGCACCCTGCTGATGCTGGTGTCGGCCTTTGCCGGCCACACCCATGCCAAGGCGCTGTACCGGCATGCGATCGAGTCGGGCTACCGGTTCTTCAGCTATGGCGATGCGATGCTGCTGGGGCGGGCTGCGCACACACGCTGAGCGTTGCCGGCATCGGTCGCGCCGATGCCGGCTGCGACAATCCTGCGGATGTTGCGCTTCGACCTTCTGGCCACCGACGGCCACGCCCGCCGGGGCCGGCTGACGCTGAACCACGGCGTGGTCGAGACACCCATCTTCATGCCGGTGGGCACCTACGGCACCGTCAAGGGTGTGCTGCCGCAATCACTGCACACCATGGGC
>JANNMP010000552.1:0-3126 GCA_031398015.1 Burkholderiaceae bacterium | reverse complement strand
CGCCGATCACGCCCACGCTGTGCACGGGCCGCTGCGCTGTGCTGTCAGGCACGTCGGGGATCTTGGCTGCAGCACGCTCGCCGAAGAAGGCATGCCGCAGCGCCTTGGCCTCGGCCGTCATCATCAGCGGGCGGAAGATTGCCAGCTCGGCGGCCAGGCCGTCGTCCAGCGTCTTGGCGGTGAGCGATGCGGCCACTGCCTCGACACAGGCCAGCGGCGCTGGAAAGTTCTTGCTCATGCCCTTGACCATGTTGCGCACGAACTGCACGTAAGCGTCGGGGTTGGGGTGGCGCACCTTCAGGTCACGCACGCTGGGCAGCGGCCGCACATCGGCAATGCCCTGCGCAAACTTCAGCGCACCGGCCAGCAGATCGCCATCGACCATCTGGTCGATCAACTTCTGGCCTGGCAGGCTGGCCAGCAGCTCACTCTTGACCGGCTCACCGCTGACGATCATGTTCATCGCGGTTTCCACGCCCAGCACACGCGGCAAGCGCTGCGTGCCGCCGGCACCGGGGATGACGCCGATCTTCACCTCGGGCAGGCCGATGGCCGCACCGGGTGAGGCCACGCGGTATTGGCAAGCCAGTGCCAGCTCCAGGCCACCGCCCATGCAGATGCTGTGGATGGCGGCCACCACCGGTTTGCTGCTGACTTCGATCATCTTGATCAGCGTCAGCAAATTGGGCTCGGCCATGGCCTTGGGGCCATCCAATTCGGTGATGTCAGCGCCGGCTGAAAACGCCCGGCCGGCACCTGTCAACACCACGGCTTTCACCGCGGGGTCGGCCGCCGCCTTGGCCAGGCCAGCGGCGATGCCCACCCGGTTGGCAAAACCCAGGCCGTTGACCGGCGGGTTGTTCATCGTGACCACGGCAATGCCGTTGGTGATTGCATAGCTGGCGCTCATGGAAGCCTCTCGGTGCGGTGGTGGGTGCGTTGCTTTGCGCGCTGAGGCAGCGCAGAAAAGCACGGTCGTTCGATTCTAGAAATTGCCATGGCTGCTGCTTTGTCCCTGCTGCGACAAAGCAGCAGGGACGCCGTCTGTTTCAAGGGTTTACCCAGACTCATGAGAACCAGAACCTCCCGCGATGCGGAATGTGACGGGCTCTCGTCCCAGCGGTGGGCGACGGCGCGGGGGCTGGAACCCACTGTTGCATTCGCTGAGCTGCGCAGCAAGGCCAAGGCCGTGGGGTCGTTCAGGACTTGGCACGCGAACACACGGCCTTGGTCGCCGCATGCTGAGGACGGACCCCGCGCCTCGCGTGCCAAGCCCTGCTCGACCCCACGACCTCGATCTTGCGCAAGCAGGTGTGGACTGCAACCACGAGAACCCCCGACCGCCTTGGCAGCAGCTGCAGCGGGCCACGGCGGCATGCGCCTGCCTGCTGTCCACAGCGGTATGCCTGCTGGCCCTTGGTTGGGGGGCGGGGCTGGGCTGGGCACGCGCGGCGCGGAGGCGTCTGCCCGCACAGCGGACTGCCCCGCCGTGTGTTCGCGTGCCAAGCCCTGAACGGCCCCACGGCCTCGGCCTTGCCGCCACGGTCGTGGCATGCAGGCATCGGCTGGCGGCGGCCGGCATGCTGCAGACGAACGCAGTTTCTCCACGAACGCCGGGCGCCGACAGGCGCGTGGGATGCTCTCAAACCAGATCAGCCAGTCGGCAGCGCATGGCCCTTGAATTGCTCACGCAGCTTGTTCTTCTGCATCTTGCCGGTGGCACCCAGCGGGATGGCGTCGACAAACACCACGTCGTCGGGGATCTGCCATTTGGCGATCTTGCCGTCGAAGTGGGCCAGGATGTCGGAGGCCGTGGCCTGGGTGCCGGGCTTCTTCATCACCACCAGCAGCGGGCGCTCGTCCCATTTGGCGTGTGGCACGGCAATGCAGGCGGCCATGGCCACCGCCGGGTGGGCCATGGCGATGTTCTCCACGTCGATCGAGCTGATCCATTCCCCGCCAGACTTGATCACGTCCTTGCTGCGGTCGGTGATCTGCAGAAAACCGTCGGCATCGATGCTGGCCACGTCGCCGGTGGGGAACCAGCCGCCCTTGCTCAAAGGATCACCACCCTCGCCCTTGAAGTAGCTGGCGATGATCCACGGGCCCTTGACCAACAGGTCCCCACTGGCCACGCCGTCCCAGGGCAGCTCTTCGCCGTCGGCGTCGACAATCTTCATCTCCACGCCGTAGATCGCCCGGCCCTGCTTGGCCATCACCGCCAGTTGGGCGTCGCCCGACAGTGCCGCCTGGTGGCCCTTGAAGGTGCACACCGTGCCCAGCGGGCTCATCTCGGTCATGCCCCAGGCGTGCAGCACCGTCACGTCATAGTCATCGCGGAAGCTCTTGATCATGGCCGGCGGGCAAGCCGAGCCGCCAATCACCGTGCGGCGCATGGTGGAGAACTTCAGGCCGTGCTGGGCCGTGTGGTTGAGCAGGCCCAGCCACACGGTGGGCACACCGGCGGCCATGGTCACGCCTTCGGATTCGATCAGCTCGTAGACCGATTTGCCGTCGAGTGCTGCGCCTGGGAACACCTTCTTGGCGCCGGTCATCGCCGCGCCGTAGGGCAGGCCCCAGGCGTTGACGTGGAACATCGGCACCACCGGCAGGATGCTGTCGCGCGACGACAGGTTCAGCGCGTCGGGCATGGCGCCGGCAAAGGCATGCAGCAGCGTGCTGCGGTGGCTGTACAGCGCACCCTTGGGGTTGCCGGTGGTACCGCTGGTGTAACAAAGCGCTGCGGCGCTGCGTTCTTCGAACTGGGGCCAGTCGTAGACACCTGATTCGCTGGCGATCCAGGCCTCGTAGCTGGTCAGATTCGGCACACCGGTGTCGGCGGGCAGCTTGTCTGCATCGCACAGCGCCACCCAGTGCTTGACCGTCTTGCAATGGGCCCAGATGCCCTTGACGATGGGCAGGAACGTCATGTCGAAGCACAGCACCTGGTCCTCGGCATGGTTGGCGATCCAGGCGATTTGCTCGGGCAGCAATCGCGGGTTCACCGTGTGCACCACACGGCCGCTGCCGGTGATGCCAAAGTACAGCTCAAAGTGGCGGTAGCCGTTCCAGGCCAAGGTGGCCACCCGGTCGCTGAACGCCAGGTCCAGCCGGTCCAGCGCATTG
>JANNMP010000550.1:0-9788 GCA_031398015.1 Burkholderiaceae bacterium | reverse complement strand
ATAACGCGCCCGGATGGTGGGCACATGCTGGTCGAGGAAACCGTTCTTGATGACCTCGTAGACCACGCGCTGGTTGATGCCAGGGGTGTGCAAATCAGCCGCCTGTTTGGCCTGCAGCAGCTTGGGGTAAAGCACCGGCGGCGCCACCAGGTAGCCCAGGCGGAAGCCGGGTGTCAGCACCTTGCTGAAGCTGCCCAGGTACAACACGCCCTCGGGCCAGCGCGCGGCCAGCGGCGCGGGCGGCGGGGCGTCGAACCACAGGTCGCCGTAGGGGTTGTCTTCGACCAGCGGCAGGCCCGTGGCCTGGGCGGCGGCCAGCAGCGCCACGCGCCGCGCTTCGCCAAGCAAGCGGCCGGTCGGGTTCTGGAAATTGGGCAGCAGATAGGCAAAGCGGGTGCCTGGCGCGTCGTGCGGCAGCGCGCTGATGGCCTCGGGCAGGGGCCCGTCGGCGTCGCTGGCCAGGCTGACATAAATCGGCTCGTAGGGGTTGAAGGCCTGCAGCGCGCCCAGGTAGGTGGGCGTTTCCACCGCCACCGGCGCGCCGGCATCGACCATCACCTTGCCCACCAGATCGAGCCCCTGCTGCGAGCCAGTAGTGATCAGCACCTGGTCAGCGCTGAGCTGCATGCCATGGCCTGCCAGGTGCTGGGCCACCCATTCACGCAGTGGGCCGAAACCCTCGCTGGCGGCGTATTGCAGCGCCTCGCGGGGGGCGTCGGTCAACACCTTGTTGCAGGCCTCGCGGATGGCTTGCACCGGGAAGGTGTCGGCCGACGGCAGGCCGCCGGCCATCGACAGCACGCCGGGCTGCTCGGTCACCTTGAGGATCTCGCGGATGATCGACGGGTTCAGCCGCGCGCTGCGGCGGGCGGGGGTCCACAAGCTCATGACGGGTCTCCGGGAATTGCGTGCACACGCGGTGCCGGCGCGGCGGCGCTGCACGGCTGCGGCGGTGCGGCAGCCAGGCGGCGCGACAGCAGCACCGTGCCCATCACCGCCAGCGCAAAACCGATGGTCGGTGCATCGACGGCCTCGCCCAGCAGCGGCACCGCCAGCGCCATCGACAAAAACGGCTGCAGCAGCTGGATCTGGCTGACCCGCAGCATGCCACCCAACTGCAGGCCGCGGTACCAGGCAAAGAAGCCCAGCCACATCGACACCAGGCTGACGTAGGCAAAGCCTCCCCAGGCGGCGGCGCTGGCCGGCGCCTGCGGCCAGCAGGCCAGCGCCACCGGCACGGTGACCGGCAGGCACAGCACCAGCACCCAGCTGATGACCTGCTGCGGCGGCATGGGCAACGGGCCCTGGGCTGCAGCGGGCGGCGCCGACAGCCGCGCCCCCATCACATAGCCGAAGCCGCCACAGGCCACGGCGGCCAGCAGCAGCGCGTCGGCCAGCTGCAGCCGCGCCCCGCCCTGCCAGGCGGCAAAGCCCAACACCAGCGCAGTGCCGCTGCCGGCACAGAGCCAGAACGCGGCACCGGGGCGCTGCTGCGGTGGTGGCGGCAGCAGCCACAGGCCGATGGCGGCGGTGGCCATCGGCAGCAGGCCGGCCACCACCGCCGCATGCGCCGCATCCACCCGCTGCACCGCCAGGCCCAGGAACAACGGAAAACCAAACACCACGCCCAGCGCCGTGAGTGCCAGGCCGCGCCACTGCGCCGTGCTGGGCCAGGCAGCCCGCGTGGCCCACAACCAGGCCGCCGCCAACAGCCCGGCCAGCGCCGCCCGGCCGATGGCCACAAACACTGCCGGCAACTGCGGCTCGGCCAGGCTGCCCGAGGCCAGGCGCGTCATCGGGATGGTCATGGCGAACAGCAGCACGCCCAGGGCGCCCAGCCACCAACCCAGCGTCTGGTCACGCGCCTGGGCCTGGCCGGTCGGCGCCTGCGTTGAGCTGCTGGGCTGGGGCGGGTTGCTGCGCATGCCACCAGTCTAGTGCGCAGAACAGCACAGTGGCAGTACACTCAACGATACAGGTCGCCTGTGTGTATTGGCGGCTGAACCGATACAGATTGACCATGCCGAGTGTCAACAACCCAGCGCTGGCCACGGGCAGCGCCGCAACACCGCTGCCGGCCGCCGGCACCCTGGGCCAACAGTTGGCGGCCCGGGTGGCCGAGCGCATCCAGCGCGGCGGCCTGAGCGCCGGCGCCCGGCTGCCGTCGGTGCGTGAAGGTGCGCGCCTGCACGGCGTGAGCCCCAGCACCGTGGTGGCCGCTTACGACCAGCTGCAGGCCCAGGGCCTGGTGGAAGCACGGCGCCAACGTGGATTCTTCGTCCGCGAATCACCGGCCGCCACGCGCAGCGCGGCGGCGGCGGTGGCCAGGCCTGCCGTCGGCCTGGCAGCACCGGTGGACGCCACTGCGCTGATCCGCGGCATGTTCCACCGCAACACCGACGCCAGCGGGCCGGGCATGGGCACGCTGCCCGAAGCCTGGCTCGACCAGGCACTGCTGGACCGGGCGTTGCGCCAGACCCTGGGGCGGCCGGCGCGGCGTGGCGTTGCCAGCGCCAATGCCAGCGCCGGTGCCACCGCCAATACCAGCGCAGGTGACGCACTGCGCTACGGTGACCCGGCCGGTGACGCCAGCCTGCGCCGTGCCATGGCCCAGCGCCTGGGCGGCGAGTTGGGCATCACGGCGCAGGCCAGCCAGCTTGTCACCACCATCGGCGCCACCCATGCGCTGGACCTTGTGGCGCGCACGCTGCTGCAGCCGGGCGACGCCGTGCTGGTCGATGAGCCAGGTTGGGCCGTCGAGTTTGCCCGCCTCACCCAGATGGGCATGCGCCTGCTGCCGGTGCCGCGTGGCACCGACGGGCCCGACCTGGCGGTGATGGCAGCGCTGCTGGCCGCCCACCGCCCACGCCTGTATGTCACGGTGTCGGTGCTGCACAACCCGACCGGGCAGTCACTGAGCCTGGCCGCCGCGCACCAGATCCTCAAACTGGCCGAGGCCCATGGCCTGACCATCGTCGAAGACGACACCTACGGCTGGCTGGCGCCCGCCCATGCGCCGCGCCTGTCGGCATTGGACGGTCTGCAGCGCACCATCTACATCACCGGCTTCTCCAAGATCCTGGCGCCGGCCTGGCGCGTGGGCCTGCTGGCGGCGGCACCGGCGCTGGCCGAGCGGCTGATCGACAGCAAGCTGCTGGGCACCCTGACCACGCCCGCACTGCTGGAGCGCGCCGTGGCCTGGTGCCTGGACAACGGCTTGCTGCGCCGCCATGCAGAGCGTGTGGTCCAGCTGCTGGACGCCGCGCGCTTGCGTGTGGTGCGCCTGGCCCAGGCCAACGGCTGCCGCTTCGTGGCGCCGCCGCAGGGCTTGTTCGGCTGGGTGGACACCGGCGTGGACACCGAGCCACTGGCCGCGCGCCTGGCCGCCCAGGGCTGGCTGGTGGCGCCGGGCCGGCTGTTCTTGGCCGAACCACGGCCCACCACGCTGATGCGGCTGAACTTCGCATCTGCCCAGGATGCACGGTTTTGGCAAGCCTTCGACAGCGTGCGCCAGGCGCTGGGCGGCCAGCCTGTGCGATAACCCGGGCGTTGAATCCGTCACGGACCGCATGTTTCCCAGCACCCAGCCAATGGGCGCGGCCGACAGCTTGCCGCCGCCGCCGCCGCCAGCATCACCCAGCAACCAAGGCCCCCACACCGCGCTCTCATCGCTGAGCCCGTCGTTGCTGCAAGACCTGCTGCGCTTCGAAAGCAGCGGCACGCAGCATGAGCTGCTGGAAGTGCTGGCCGCGTGTGTGCGCCACACCCAATCGCTGGCCATCAGCGTGCAGCCGGCCGACGGGCCGGCGCTGACGTTCAGTGTGTTCCCGCAAGACCGCCAGGTGCATTGCGCCAGTGGCCTGGCCGCTGTGCTGGACAGTGACCTGGCCACGCTGCAGGTGCTGTCGGTGCAACCTGCACGCTGGCGCGCGCCGGGCAGCACCGATGCCAGGCGCATTGACCAGCCGGCGCTGTACAGCCCGTTGGGCCCGCTGCTGTGGGCCGTGGCCCTGCGCGGCGCGCGCCTGGCCCTGCTGCCCGAACTGGCCGGCCAGGCCGCCTACCGGGTGTCACCCGGCATCGGCCTGGGCGGGCTGCCTGTGCCCGGTGCCATGGCCGACTGCATCGCCCGCCTGCGCCGCAGCACCTGCAACCTGCGCGAGATCGCCAGCTGGCCCGGCGTGGGTGCCGAGCGGGCGATGCGCCTGCTCAACGCGCTGTACCTGCAATCGGGGCTGATCGTCAGCCGCAGCCACCCGGCTGCCACCAACGAGGGTTGGACGGGCTACTGACCGGCCAGCGCCTGCTGGCGCTCCAGTGCAGCCAGCAGTTCATCGTCGATCGCCGCATGGCGCTGGCTGAGCGCTGCGGCTTCGGCCGGCGCCTTGGCAAACAGCGTGCCGTCGGCCAGGCGTGCGTCGATGGCGGCCTGCTCGGCCTCCAGCGCGGCCAGGCGTGCCGGCAGCCCATCGCGCTCACGCTGCTCTTTGTAGCTGAGCTTGCGTTTGGCAGCGGCCGGCGCTGCGGGCGGCGGCGCCACCACCGGCTTGGCTGCAGGCGCCGCTGCCGCCGCTTGCGCCTGCGCTTGCGCATTTGCCTGCGCTTGCGCCAACAACATGCGCGCCCGTTGCGCCTGCCAGTCGGCAATGCCACCTTCGTATTCACGCCAGCGCCCCGGCTGCAAATCACCCTCCCAGCAGATCAGGCTGGTGACCACGTTGTCGAGAAAGCGCCGGTCATGGCTGACCAGGAACACCGTGCCGGCGTAGGTCTGCAGCAGCTCCTCCAGCAATTCCAGCGTGTCGATGTCGAGGTCGTTGGTGGGCTCGTCGAGCACCAGCACATTGGCCGGCAAGGCAAACAGCCGCGCCAGCAGCACCCGGTTGCGCTCACCGCCTGAGAGCGTGCGCACCGGGCTGTTGGCACGCTCGGGCGAGAACAGGAAGTCGTTCAGGTAGCTCATCACATGGCGGCGCTGGCCGTTGAACTCCACCCACTCGCTGCCCGGGCTGATGCTGTCGGCCAGCGTGGCGTCCAGGTCCAGCCCGGCCCGCATCTGGTCGAAGTAGGCCACTTCGAGCTTGCTGCCCTGGCGCAGCTTGCCGGCAAGCGGCTGCAGTTCACCCAGGATCAGCTTGAGCAGCGTGGTCTTGCCGGCGCCGTTGGGGCCGATCAGGCCAACCTTGTCACCACGCAGGATGGTGGCGCTGAAGTCGCGCACGATCAGCTTGTCGCCGAACCACATGCCGACGTCGGTCAGCTCGGCCACGATCTTGCCGCTGGGCGCACCGGCATCGATTTCCAGGCGCACCTGGCCGAGTGAATCACGCCGGGCCTGGCGCTGGCTGCGCAGCAGCTCCAGCCGCTGGATGCGCGCCACGCTGCGGGTGCGGCGGGCCTCCACGCCCTTGCGCACCCACACCTCTTCCTGCGCCAACAGCTTGTCGGCACGGGCGCTGGCCAGGGCGTCAGCGGCGAGCTGCTCTTCTTTCAAGCGCTCGTAGGCACTGAAGTTGCCGGGGTAGCTGCGCAGGGTGCCGCGGTCGAGCTCGACGATGCGGGTGGCCACGCCGTCGAGGAAGGCGCGGTCATGGGTGATCAACATCACACTGCCCTTGAAGCCGCACAGCAGCGCTTCGAGCCAGTCGATCGAATCGAGGTCGAGGTGGTTGGTGGGCTCGTCCAGCAGCAGCACATCGGGCACAGCCACCAGGGCCTGGGCCAGCGCCACGCGCTTTTTCATGCCGCCTGAGAGTTCGCCGATGTCGCGGCTGCCGTCCAGGTGCAGCTGGGCCAGCGTGGTGTCCACGCGCTGCTCCCAGGTCCAGGCGTCAAGCGCCTCGATGCGGGTCTGCAGCGCGTCCAGGTCAACGCCGTCGGCATGGTCTTCATAAGCCTGGCGCACCGCGCGCGCCTCGGCCACGCCCTCGGCCACCGCCTCGAAAACGCTGTGGCCTGGCGCGAACACCGGCTCTTGCGGCACATAGCAGATGCGCAGACCCTGGGTCAGCTGCAGCAGGCCGTCGTCGAGTTGTTCCAGCCCCGCAATCACCTTCAGCAGCGACGATTTGCCAGCACCATTGCGGCCGATCAGGCCCAGGCGCTCACCCGGCTCCAGCGCCAGGCCGGTGGCATCGAGCAAGGCGACATGGCCGTAAGCGAGGTGGGCGTTCGAGAGCGACAGCAGGGCCATGGTCTGGATTGTCGCTGGCGCGGCCGACCACGAAAAAGCGCCCCGCAGCGCGCCTGGGATGCGCCTGCGCGATGCACACCCCCCCGTTCGACTGTGCGGGTTTTCGTGCCCTCCTGAAAACCCTGGCATGGCCTGCATTGGCTGCGGATTGTCAGAAACCTGTAAGCCGCCAAAAACACGCTTCGGTCTGTATTGTTCAGGCGTTCATCGGCCCATTGCAGGCCCACCCCATGTTGATGTTGACCACTGCCGTGAAGCTGGTTGCCGAGATTGCGCTGATGGCGCTGCTTGGCCAGGGCCTGCTCGGCCTGCTGGCCGGCGCCGGGCGCGAGGGCAACCTGTTCTACCGCCTGCTGTCGGTGATCACCCGGCCCTTTGTGCGCGCTGCACGCACGGTGTCGCCGCGTGTGGTGCTCGACCGCCATGTGCCGCTGGTGGCATTCCTGATGCTGGGCCTGGTATGGCTGGCGGCCACGGTGCTGAAGGTGAGCCTGTGCCTGGAAGCCGGGGTGCAGACATGCCGCTGAACAGCGCCGGCACCAGCGCCACCACCACCGCGCCGCATGGCCAGCGTTGGCTGAAGCTGCAGGCCATGGCCTGGCTGGCGCTGGGCCAGCAGACGCGCGGATTGCAGGTGTTCAACACCATGCTGCAGCGCTGGCCAACTGACCCCCACGCGCTGGCCAGCCGCGCCCACTTGCACGCCCAGGCCGGGCAGCGCGGCCTGGCCATTGCCGACGCCCAGGCGCTGGTGGCGGCCTGGCCGCAGCGCAGTGCGGCTGATTGGTTCAACCTGGCCTACTTGCTTGAAGCCGATGGCCAGCTTGACGACGCCGCTGCGGCATTCCGCCAGGCCATCAAGTTGGACGACCGGCTCGACCGCGCCTGGTACGGCCTCGGCCTGGTGCTGATCCGCCTGGGCCGGCCCGACGAGGCGCTGGCGGCGCTCAAACGCAACACCGAACTGCAACCGATGAGCCCCTATGGCTGGTACCAGCTGGCACGCCTGCACGCCAGCCGGCAGCAAAGCGACGAAGCGTTGCGCATCATCCGCCACCTGCAAGGCTTCGAGCCCAAGGTGGCGGCCCAGCTCAGCCGCGAAACCGGCCTCGGCGCCTGACCAACCCCACCCCAAACACGGCCGTTGATCGGCTTGTCAGCCCCGGGGCAACCCGGCATTCACCCCAGGAGTTGTGCCCATGAAACTGACCGACAGTCATCTGCGCTATTGGCAGAAGAACCTCAACATCACCGGCACCTTGCTGGTGATCTGGTTTCTCGTCACCTTTGGCGTGGCCTTCTTTGCCCGTGAACTGACCTTCAATTTCTTCGGCTGGCCATTCAGCTTCTGGGTGGGTGCGCAAGGCGCGTTGCTGGTCTACATGGTCTTGATCTGGTACTACGCGCGGACGATGAACCGCCTGGACCAGGAACACAACGTGGCCGAGGAGATCTGACATGGCAGGCATCACACCATCGGGCGGCGGCGGCGGCATGCTGGACGCCGGCTCGCAGAGCGACTTCAAGAAGCAGCTCAACAAGGTGTACATCTGGTACACGGGCGGCTTCATCGTGTTTGTCATCCTGCTCACCATCCTGGAGCAGATGGGCCTCACACGCAGCTGGATCGGCCTGATCTTCCTGCTGGCCACGGTGGGCCTGTACGCCGGCATCGGCGTCATGAGCCGCACCTCCGACGCGTCGGAATACTACGTGGCCGGCCGGCGTGTGCCAGCCATGTACAACGGCATGGCCACCGGCGCCGACTGGATGAGCGCGGCCTCGTTCATCGGCATGGCCGGCACGCTGTACTTGACCGGCTATGGCGGCCTGGCCTTCATCCTGGGCTGGACCGGTGGCTACTGCCTGGTGGCGTTTTTGCTGGCGCCGTACCTGCGCAAGTTTGGCCAGTTCACCATCCCTGACTTCCTGGGCGCGCGCTACGGTGGCAATGTGCCGCGGCTGATCGGCATCCTGGCGGCCATCCTGGTGAGCTTTGTCTACGTGGTGGCGCAGATCTATGGCGTGGGGCTGATCACTGCGCGCCTGACCGGCATGGACTTCGCCGTCGGCGTGTTCGTCGGCCTGGGCGGCATCCTGGTGTGCAGCTTTCTGGGCGGCATGCGCGCCGTCACCTGGACCCAGGTGGCGCAGTACATCATCCTGATCGTGGCCTACCTGATCCCGGTGGTCTGGCTGAGCGTGAAGCAGACGGGTGTGCCGATCCCGCAGCTGATCTACGGCGTGCAGCTGGAGAAGGTCACCGCCCGCGAAGGCGAGCTGAGGAAAGACCCGAAAGAGCTGGAAGTGATCCAGATCTTCAAGGACCGCGCCGCTGCCGCCGACACCAAGTTGACGGACGTGGCCAAGTCAATGGCCGACGACGCAGCCGCTGCCGAGAAGAAGCTGGCCGACCTGCGTTCATCCAATGGTCCGGTGGCCGATATGCAAACGGCCGAGAAGGCACTGGCTGCCCTGCCCAAGACGGCTGACGACGCCAAGAAGAAGTACGCCGCCGACAAGACCGCCGCCGAAGCCCGCGCCAAGCCGCTGGGCGGCATGCCATCGCACGGCATGCCGTTTGCCGGTGACCCGAACGGCGACGAAAAAGCGCAGAAGGCCTACCGCGATTCACGCAACAACTTCATGGCGCTGGTGTTCTGCCTGATGGTGGGCACAGCCGCGCTGCCGCACATCCTGATGCGCTACTACACCACGCCGTCGGTGAAAGAGGCGCGTGAATCGGTCACCTGGTCGCTGTTCTTCATCTGCCTGCTCTACCTCACCGCGCCGGCGCTGGCGGTGCTGGTGAAGTACGAGATCTTCAACGTGTTGGTGGGCACGCCGTTCGACAAGCTGCCGCTGTGGGTGGCCAGCTGGGCCAAGGTTGACCCGGCGCTGCTGTCGATTGCCGACATCAACAAGGACGGCCTGCTGCAGCTGGGTGAATTGCGCATCGGTGGCGACATCATCGTGCTGGCCACGCCCGAGATCGGCGGCCTGCCGTATGTCATCTCGGGCCTGGTGGCGGCCGGCGGCCTGGCCGCAGCGCTGTCCACCGCCGACGGCCTGCTGCTGACGATCGCCAACGCGCTGAGCCATGACCTGTACTACAAGATGATCGACCCCAACGCGTCCACCTCGCGCCGGGTGACGATCAGCAAGACGCTGCTGCTGGTGGTGGCCCTGGCTGCTGCCTATGTGGCGTCACTGAAGATCGCCGACATCCTGTTCCTGGTCTCGGCGGCGTTCTCGCTGGCGGCGGCGTCGTTCTTCCCGGCGCTGGTGCTGGGGGTGTTCTGGAAACGCGCCAACAAGTGGGGCGCGTCGCTGGGCATGGTCTCGGGCCTGGTGATCACGTTCTACTACATGGCCACCACCCAGCCCTGGATGCGCGGGCTGTTTGACGTCACCGCGCCGATCGCTGACTACACTTGGTTCGGCATTGCGCCGATCGCGGCCGGCATCTTCGGTGTGCCGCTGGCGTTTGCCGTCACCATCATCGTCAGCCTGCTGACCCCGGCGCCGTCCAGGGAAGTGCAGGATCTGGTGGAGCATGTGCGCTACCCTGACCTGAAGCCGGCACGCGCCTGAC
>JANNMP010000508.1:0-10258 GCA_031398015.1 Burkholderiaceae bacterium | reverse complement strand
TGTGCAGCGGCGAGATCGCTGTCGGCGACAGCGTGGTGGGCCCGGCGGCCTGTGCCGCGCGGCGCTGGCCGCAGCCCTCAGTGGCTGGCGGCCCAGCCAGCGCCACCATCCGCCCGCGCCTCAGGCTGCAGCGCGCTGCAGATCGGCGGCAGCCGGGCAATGCGGTGCACCAGGTCGGCCACGGTGGCGGTGCCGGTCTTGTGGCGGATGCTGGCAATCTGGGTGCGCACGGTGCTGATCGCCACCCCCTGCAGGCCGGCAATGTCATTGGGTTGCAAGCCCTTGCACAGCCACACCAGCACCTGGCCTTCGGCGCCGCTCAGGCCATGGTCACGCGCATAACCGTGGATCGACAGCGGCTCGCAGATCTGCCGGCGCGGCAGCATCACCAGCACCTGGGCCGGGCCGCGCGAGGCACAGCCGGCCTGGCCTGGCAGGCCGCTGGGCACAGGCACCACCGACACGCTCAGGCGCTGCTTGCCCTCACCCAGCACCAGCAGGCGGCGCAGGCGCTGGGTGGCGGCGGCACGCACTGCGGCGGCCAGCAGCTGGGTGTCGTGCGGGCTGCGCGCCTGCAGCACGCCACGCTCGAGCTGCAGCACTTGCAGCGTCTTCAGCTGCGAGCGGGCGCCGTGGTTGGCATACACCGCGCGCAACTGCAGATCGACCACCACGATGCCGTAGTCGATTTCGTCGAGCAGCTGCAGCGGCCAGTCGGTGCTGGCTGCGCCGCGTTTGCGCCGCTCCGGCCCGGGCCAGTGGGCCAGGGCCAGGGTCGGCATCACAGCCGGCACCAGCTGGCCCGCAGGAAACACCCGCGCGCCGTTGCCGCCGGCGTGGCGCGGCCCGTTGCTGTCGCTGTCGTTGTCGCTGTACATGTGATCCCCCTCCAGGGCCGCCGGCGCCGCGTGGCACAACAGTCTTGAAGCCCCTGGTCACAAACGGTAGGCGCCCGCAACAGCGGCCACCATCGTCCAGTTGGTGGAGACACGGCGCAGCGCTGGCCCGGGTGCTGGCGGCAGCGCCCGAAGTCCGCCAAACGGAGGAGCGCCGCCGCACCCGCAACACGCTAGAGTGGCTTCCACACAAGCTGGAGCGGCTGATGCGTGTCTTGATGGTCGATGACCATGTGATGGTGCTGCAGGGGCTGAAGAACCTGCTCTGCGTCATGTCGGCCGATCTGCAGATCGACACCGCCAGCACCATCGGCGCGGCCTTGGCGCTGGCCGCCGACACCCGCTATGACCTGCTGCTGCTGGACTGGCACCTGGACGGCTGCACCGGCGCCGACGCCATCGGCCGCATCCGTGACGTGGGCTGCGCCGCACGCATCGTGGTGCTGTCGGGTGAGAGTGATCCGCAGCTGGTGCGCAGCGCGATCGACCTGGGCGCGGCCGGCTTCGTGCCCAAGCGCTACAGCTCCGAGGCCATGCTGTCGGCCATGGACATGGTGCTCAAAGGTGGCATCTTCCTGCCGCCCGATACCGCCGCCGGCCACCCGGCCGAGCGCGCTGCCAGCCGTGCTGACCTGGTCGAGGCCGAGCAGCGGGTGGCCGACCTCACACCACGCCAGGCCGATGTCTACCGTGCCGCTGCGCGCGGCCTGCCCAACAAGCTGATCGCACGCGAGCTGAACATCGCCGAATCCACCGTCAAGACCCATCTGCAGGCCATCTATGGCCTGCTGGGCGTGCGCAACCGCACCGAGGCCGCGTACCAGGCCTCACGCGAGGGCATCCGTGTCGGCTGACTCGGCCCTGCCGGTGCCAGCCGCGCTGCCGGCGCGGCCGGCGCCGCCTGCAGCCGCGGCGGCCATGGCCGCCACCACCAGCCCGCTGGCAACCGATGCCGGCACCGCCGCCGCCGATTTGCTGGCCAGCGCACACGCCGCGCACCAGCTGCCCGAGCGCATTGCCCGCGAACACCTGCGCCTGGCGCAGCGCCAGGTGGGGCGCATCCCGCTGCCCTATGTGCTGATCGACGGCTTTCTGTGCTGGCTGGTGATCCGGCTGGACCTGACCGGCCCGGCGCTGGTGTGGGTGGCAGCACTGCTGACCTTGCAGGTGTGGCGCTGGCGCGCGGTGCATGGCGTGTTTGCCGACACGGTGGCTGACCCAGCGCCGGTGCTGCGCCGGCTCAGCCAGTGCCTGCTCGGCCTGGGCTTGCTGCGGGTGGCCATGGTGCCGCTGCTGTTTGCGCAGCCGGTGCAGCCCGAGCACTACATGTTCACCCTGGTCTACCTGGGCATGATCGCCGGCACCAGTGCGTCGGTGGGCGGGCAGATCCGCCCGTTCATGGCCTATGGCGCGATGGTGGGCGGCAGTCTGGCGCTGGCCTGGGCGCTGATGGGTGGCCCCGGTGGGCCCTGGCTGGGGCTGCTGATCGTCTGCCTGCTGGTGGTGCTGACACTGCACCTGCGCGACCAGGCGGTGGGCCTGCGCCAGTTCGTCAAGCTGGCGCTCGACAACGAGCGGCTGGCCGAATCGCTGCGCGCGGCACGTGACGCGTCGGAGGCGGCCAGCCAGTCCAAGACCCGCTTCTTTGCCGCCGCCAGCCATGACTTGCGCCAGCCGCTGCATGCGCTTTCGATCAATGCCACCACACTGGAGTTGCTGGGCACGCGCCAGAGCAACCCGATGATCAAGGACCTGAGCCACAGCATCAACCGGGCCCTGGCGCAGAGCAACGGCCTGCTCGACAGCCTGCTGGAGATCTCCAACCTCGATGCCAACGCCGTCAAGCCGCAGTTGCAGACGGTGGACATCGGCGCCCTGCTGGCGGCAGTGCGTGAAGAGTTTGCGCCGCTGGCCGCACAAAAGGGCCTGGCCTTGCGCATCGATTTGCCCGCCGCCGGCAGTGCGCCGGTGCTGGCGCTGACCGACCCCACGCTGTTGCGCCGCATCCTGATCAACCTGGTGGGCAATGCGTTGAAGTTCACAGTGCAGGGCAACGTGACGCTGAGCGCGCGCCACCCGGCACCCGGCAGCGGCCCCGCCGGCCGGCTGGGCGTGGCGGTGCACGACACCGGCCCTGGCATTGCGCCTGCAGAGCAGGCCCATGTGTTTGAAGAGTTCTACCAGATCAACAACACCGCACGTGACCGCAGCCTGGGCCTGGGCCTGGGCCTGGCCATCGTGCAGCGCACCGCCGCGCTGTTGAACGCACCGCTGCAGTTGCACAGCACGTTGGGCCAGGGCACCACGTTGACGCTGGCGCTGCAGCCGGCGGCGCTGGGCGAGCCCGCCATCGACAGCGATGGCGGCGGCGCGGCGGTCGAGCCCGGCATGCTCAGCGGCCTGCGGGTGCTGGTGGTCGATGACGAGCTGGAAATCCAGCATTCGCTGCGCGGCCTGCTGCAGCAGCTGGGCTGCGAGGTGCACATCGCCGGTGGCTCGGCCCAGGCGCTGGCGCGCCTGGATGCCGGTTTTGCGCCGCAGTTGCTGCTGGTTGACCACCGCCTGCGCGGCGAGCAGGGCACCGAGGTGATCACGGCGCTGCAAAGCCGCCTGGGCCCGGTGCCCGCTGTGCTGGTGACCGGCGACACCGAGCCGGCGCTGATGCAGCGCGCCCGCGCGGCTGGCCACCGCATCATCCACAAGCCGGTGCACGGCCAGCTGCTGGCCCGCGTGCTGCTGGAGCTGGCGCCGGCGCAGCGCGGCTCAGCTTGAGGGCAGGTCCAAGCGCAGCGCTGCGGCTGGGTTGCTGCCAGCGGCGCTGGCGCGGTCGAACAGCACGCTCAGTTGCCAGGCTGCACCAGGCTGCTGCGGCGGTGCCAGGCCGATCAGCGCAAAGCCATCCCCCGGCGCCCAGGCGCCGCACAGTTGCACCTGGCAGCTGAACTGCTGTGCCGGGTCATCGGGGTCGGCAAAGGCCCAGGCATCGGGCAGCGCAAAGTCGTCGGGCACCGAATTGGCAAACGGGTACGGTGAGTACAGGCCCGAGCTGTGGATCGACAGCAGGCGCACCGTGCGGCTGCGCGCAGCGTCGGTGATGCTGGCCTGCACCACGCAAGACAGGTGCTCGTCGCCCGACAGAAACACCAGGTTCTGCCGCCCCAGCCGCCACAGCTGGGCCAGCAGGCGGTGCAACGAGCCGGGGTAGCCGCACCAGGCATCGGACAACAGCGCCGCGCTGGCCTGGCGCGCACTGGCCCGGCGGCGCGGCAGCAGCATGGCCGGTGACACCACAAACGCCGGCTGCTGGGCCGGTTGCCGGGCCAGCCAGGCCAGCAGCGCCAACCATTGGCGGCGCGAGACGATGCGCGGCATGAGCGGGTCGCCGCTGGCCACCCGGGCCGAGCGCTCGGTGCGGGTGTCGGCCATGAAGATGCCGATGCCGCGGTGCACATGGCTGTGCCACAGCACCCCCGGCAGCAGGCCGTCGCGCGGGTTGCGCTGGTAGCGCAGATAGGCCTCGCGGCCGGCGGCGCGCAGGCGTTTGGAGCGTTGCCGCGCCTGCGGCTCGCTGGCCCAGGGCAAGGGCTGCCAGTTGTCCTCGATCTCATGGTCGTCCATCATCATCAGGCTGGGCACCTGGCCCAGCACCGCCTGCGTGCCCACCCGGCCCAGCCAGTGCTGGTAGGGCTGGCGCAGCCAGTCGTCGCTCTTGCTCTCGCGCTGGCTCTGGCCCTGGCGGCGTGCCGGCAGCGTGGCAGCGCGCGGGTCGAACAGGCCGGCGGTGGGGTCGGCGTAGATCTGGTCACCACTCAACACCAGCAGGCTGGGGCGCTGCGGCTCGGCCAGGCTGTTCAGCCGCTGCGCCAGGCGCAGCAGTGCGGCGTCGGCCGGGCCCACCGGGCGGCCGCAATCAGCCGACCAGCCCTGCGGCGTGCAATCGAGCAGGCCGGCCGGGTAGTGGCAGCTGGACAGTGCCAGCGTGAAGGCTTGCCTTGGAACCACCGGGCCCGGCTGGGTGGCGGCAGCGGCAGCAGCGGCAGCGCCAGGCCCTGCCTGCGGCACGTCGGCAGGTGCCAGGCGAACCAGGCCGCGCCGCAGCCAGCCCGGTGGCAGCGGGATGCTGAAAAAGTGCTGCACCGCCTGCCGCAGGTTGGCGCCCGGCAGCGCTGGCGTGCTTGCGCCGCCGGGCGCGCCGGTTGCGCCGGGTGCGCCGGGTGCGCCGGGTGCGCCGGTTGCACTGGACCCACCGGTTGCGCGCGATTGCCGGCGGCGAAACAGCATCAGCACCAGCACCTGGTCCTGGCCGTGGCACAGGCGGTGCCAGTCATCGCCGCTGAAACGCTGCACGCTGGGGGTGGGCAAGCTGCTGGGCAGGCTGCGCAGGTGCAGCCGGGTGAATGCCGGCCAGCCGTCGACGCCGTCTTGCAGCGCCGCCAATCCGGGGGCCGGCAGCAGCCAGCCAGCCGGCGTGGGGCAGACCGGCAGCACCAGCATCAGCTCGGGCGCGCCACGGCCACCTTCATTGGCCACTTGCAGGCAGACCAAACCGTCGTCCAGCCACAAGCGCACGCCGAGTGACGGCGTGGTGGCCAGCCAGACCGGGTGGGGTGGCGTTCCCGGTGTGCCGCCTGTTCCAGACGTGCCGCCTGTTCCGGACGTGCCGGGTGTGCCGGATGGGCCCAGCGTGCCGGATGGGCCGCTCATGGCGCAGCGTCCGGCTGCTGCAGGAAGGCGGCAATCGCCAACCGGGCCGGCCGGGTGGCGGCTTCGGTGCCGATCAGTGAATCCTGATGGCCCAAGCTGTCGCCAGCCAGCACCTGGGGCAAAAAGCTGCCATCGGGCCCGTGGTTGTCACGCAGCAATGCCTCCAGCCGGCTGGCGGTGCCCGGGTCGGCCAGGCCGTTGGCAGCGGCATGCAGGCTCAGCATCGGGAAGTTCAAGCGCTCGGCAAGCCGGCGTGGGTCGACAAAGCGGTTGAAGCCGCTGCGGTCGGTGATCTGGCCATGGCGGGCGAAGTGCATCACCTGCGACACGGTGCTGATGCTGAACGGGCCGAAGAAGTCATCGAGCCGGTCGAGCACCGCGTCGTCCATGCCGGCCAGGTTGAAGACGCGGCCGAACAGCGCGTCGATGCGGTGGCGTGTGCCCACCCAGGGCCGCTGCGCGCCGGGTGGCCAGAACGGGTTCTCGCGCTCGAATTCACCGGCCGGGTAAGGCAAGGCGCAGAGCAGGCGGTCCAGCAACTGGTCAGCCAGGCCGGGCTTGTCGGGTGTGAACGCAAACGTGCCGCTGGCCATCAACTGCCGGCCCCAGCGCATCAGCACCGCGCGCGCGGTGTTGGCCGGCGTCAGCAGCAGCGCCGGGCCCACCTGCGACATCACCAGCCGGCGGATGCGGCCTTGCGGCACGGCGCGGCTTGCCCCGGCGGCCAACGGCGCGGCGGCCCATTGCGTCAGCTCGCGGTCCCAGAGCTTGTGGCGGCGGCGTTCATGCTGGCCCAGGCTGGGCGCCTGCAGCGCCCGTGGGCCGTCGGCTGCCCGCCCGGCCGGGCTTTGGCGGCCCAGCAGGCCCATGAACAACATGGCCGCGCCCATGCAGTGGGCGACGATGTCGAGCTGCGGCGCACGTGTGGCGCGGCAGACAAAGTCAACCGCCACCGGGATGTCTTCGCAGCCCATGTCCTCGAACGCCCAGTCATGGCTGGCGGTGGGCATGCCGCAGCTCGAGCGCATGTCCAGCACCCACACGTCACGCCGGTGCTCGCTGCACAGGTGGCGCATCAAGCCCGGTTGCACGGCCGGGTGGGCAAAGGTGGTGCCGCTGGCGCTGTAGCCGTGGATCAGCAGCACGGGCGGCAGGCTGGCATCGGCGTCGGCCGGCCGGTAGCGGGTGAGGCAGATGTGCACCGGCAGGCTGCCATCGGCAGCGCGTTGGTGCTCGCGCTGGCTGTCGTGGCCCGGCGCCGGGTGGTAGCGGGCGACCTGGAGGTACCGGCGATGCGGTGGCGGCGCACCGGGCACTGCAGCAGGCAGGCGCTGCGGTTGGCGGCCCTGCGGTGGGTCGGGCTGGCGGAAGCTCCACAGATGGCTGTCGACCAGCAGCCGCGCTGCGTAAGCCGCCAGCGATGCCAGATCGGCCAGCGCGCTGGGCTGGTCTTGCTGGCCCACCAGGCGCAGCAGCGGCACACCCTGGCGCGCCAGGTGGCCCAGGTCCAGGCACAGCAGCGGCGCCTGGCCACGCGCCAGCGGCGCGATGTGGTCCAGGCGCAATTCCATCAGCTGCTGCAACGGGCTGGCGGCGCGGTTGTAGTGCAGGCGCTTGGCGCCATGCAGGTGCGTGCCGTCGGGCAGCAGTGCGGCCAGCGGGCCCTGGGCGGCGCTGATGCGCATGGTGTAGTCGAGCCGGCGCACACCGCCGGCATGGCTGGCCAGTGCCAGGGTCTGGCGCAGCACCTGCATGGCCCGCCGTGCCGGGCCCGGCCGATCACCTGGCGCGTCAGGTGGATCGGCGCGCGGCCCGTCATGTGGACCAGCGCGTGGACCATCATGTGGACCGGCACGCGGCCCATCATGCGGCCGATCAGCCGGACGCTGCAGCAAGTCACGCAGGCCACGGTTGTGCAGCCAGTGCACGCTGGCACGCAGGCTGCGTGGCCAGGCGGCGCTGGGCTCACGCTGGAACAGCGACAGCACACCGTCGATGCGGGCCGACAGCAGCACCTCGCTGTCAAACGCGGGCTCGCCGCTGTGGCGCTGCGGCGCTTGCGACAGGATGCGCAGCCGGCTGTGGCGGCCGTCGAACTGCAGCGTGCGCGGGCCGCTGCGCTGCACCAGGCTGGCCACCGTGGTGGGTTGGGACTGCAGCGTCAGCTCCAGCCACGCCGGACGGCCGTCGGCCAGCACGGTTTCAGCCGACAGCCGCTCCAGCAATTCCACCTCGGTGGGCTGCGGGCTGGGGGGTGGCAGCGTGGGGTTTGGCACCTGGCGCTGTGGCGGGCGCGGGCCCAGCGTCAGCGTGGCGGGCTGCGGCGCGGCCAGGCCCCAGTCAAGGCGCAATTGGGCGGCAGCGCGGTGGGCCAGCGCGGCGATGGTGAGCGCCGGGTTGATGCCCAGCGAGCCGGGCACGGCAGCGCCGTCAAGCACCGCCAGGCCTGGGTGCAGCCCGTTGTGGCTGCCGCCCGCGCTGCTGGGGTCGAACACCCGGCCGAAGCCATCGACGACGCCTTGGTCCACGCTGTCGGCCATCACGCAGCCGCCCAGCGGATGCACGGTCAACAAGGGGCCATGGGGCAAACCAAGGCTGCGCTGCAGCGCTGGTGGCAGCAGCTGCCACACCGGGTTGGGCAGCAGTTGCCCACCCAGGCCAGCGGGCGCGGCTGCCATGGCCAGCAGCTGGGCATGTTGTTGCGGCCAGCGACGGTCAAGCCGGTGGTCGGGCCACACGATCTGCAGCGCGCCGTCGCCGTCGTCGATGCCGCCGCGCTGCCCGGCTGCCTGCGCATCAGCGGGCGGCTGCCGCAACTGCAGCTGCCCGTTGGCACCGTCATGCCCGATCATCGCCAGCGGCAAGGCGCGGCGCAGCGCAGCGGCATCCACCGCGCAAGGGTCGGCGTCACCGGCCTGGTGGGCATGGTGGTCATGCACGGTCAGGCCTTGCAGCGTGTGGGCGCTGGTGAACAGCTCACTGAAGGCCTGCTGCAGCGCTGCCGGCACGGCCAGGTCTTGCACCACGAAGCCGGCAGCGCCGTCGCGCCGGTCGATCATGCGGGTGATGGTGGGGCCCACACCACGCCTGGCCGGCGCTTGCTGCGGCTCAGCCAGGGCCAGCACCGGCTGGCCGGTGTTGTGCAGCAGGGCCACCAGATCACCGTTGGCTGAAAAGCGTTGGCCCAGCATGGCCGACAGTGCCAGGCCTTGCTGCTGTGAGCGTTGCAGGATTTCAGTGCTGCCCAGGGTGCCGGCGGCCAACACAACGCGCCGCGCGCGCAACCGAAAGGGCTGGGGCTGGCCACGGCGCAGGGCGCTGTCGGTGTGCTGCAGCCGCAGCAGCCAGCCGTCGCCATCCGTGGCGCGCTCCAGCCACAGCACGGTGGCGCCGGTGTGCATCTGCACGCCGGGCGTGTGGCAGGCCTGGGCCAGCAGGCCAATGTCGAGTGAATGCTTGGCGCCGTGGTTGCAGCCGGTGGCGCAGTCGCCGCAGCCGATGCACGCTGCAAGCGGCACGCCGGCCACGCTGTGGGTGCCGGTTTGCAGGGCCATGGTGATGGGCACGGCCTGTGCCCCAGCCGTGCCGGCCAGGCGCTGCATGGCGACAGACTTGGCCGGCGCGGCCGCCGCCGCCAGCGCATTGGGCTGCCCAGCCACCACCGCGCCCAGCCAGGGCAGCACTGCCTCGAAGTGTTCGTCCAGCGCACCCGGCTGCCGCAGCGCGGCAGGCCAGTGCGGCTGCCGCAGCACGGCAGCCGTGGGCCTGAGCATCACCCCGGCGTTGATCAGCGAGCCACCGCCCACGCCATTGGCCACCAGCACTTGCACGTCGCCACCCACACGCAGGTCAAACAACCCGTTGCGGCGGCCCTTGGCGCCGCTGTGCGACGGCGTGTTGAAGCGCACATGGCCAGCCAGGTCGGCCAGCCGCGACGGGAACGCGCCAGCGGCGTACTCCTGGCCACGCTCCAGGATGCAGATCGACAGCGGTGCATCGCCCGGCCTGCCCTGCGGCCGGCAGCCCGCCAATTGCCGCGCCGCCACTGCCGCGCCGTAGCCGCTGCCGACGATCACCAGATCAAAGTCGGCCCCCAGCGGGCAGGCGCTGCCGGCCAGGCTGGGGTGCCAGTGCGGATCGATGTGCGGCCGCTGCGCCACCAACGCCTCCAGCCCGTGGGCCAGCGGGAATGCCGGCGGCACAGCCGCAGCGCTGCTGGCTGCGCCGGGCACAACGGCGGCGGTGTCCTCCATGCGGGCGTCCTCTGCGGGGCGTCGACCAAAGCCGCGAGCTTGCCAGAACTGACGCACAACCGACAGACCCGAGCGCTGCGCGCGTCAAGAAGCTTTGGGACGCCCGGTCAAGGCTGTGCCGCGAAGACATCGGCAAGCGGCACGACCTCAGCATGCGGTGACCGAGCGAGAAGACGGTCTGCTGAGCGGAACCGCTGTTGAAGCGACTGCGGTCGTGAGGGCCGGTGTGTTCGAGCCGAACAGGCGAGGCGCAGCGCCTTGGCCTCGACAAACGCTCGGTGCCGTACGCCCAGTTCAAAAGGCGCTTCTTTGGTGACTTTCTTGTCGCCCGACAAGAAAGTTACCCGCCAGCCGGGGCGGGACCCGGCGCGCTGCCGCGAGGCGGCGAAGCTTTGAGCGTCAAGC
>JANNMP010000490.1:0-8189 GCA_031398015.1 Burkholderiaceae bacterium | reverse complement strand
GACCTGCTGCGCCGGGCGGATGCCATCTTCATTGAGGAGCTGCGCAACTTCAGGGATGCTGAAACTGGAAAAACCTGGTACGACCTGACCAGCCAGGCGTTTACGGTATTTCTGCCGGTGAAAAGTGTTGGCGTGATGGGCGACGGCCGCACCTACGAGTATGTGGTGGCGCTGCGCGCGGTGCAGACCAGCGACTTCATGACCGCCGACTGGGCCGAGCTGCCCTATGCGTTGCTGAAGAAGGTGAGCAGCCGCATCATCAATGAAGTGCGAGGCATCAACCGCGTCACCTATGACGTGAGCAGCAAGCCGCCGGCGACGATTGAGTGGGAGTGAGGGGAGCCGAATGCTCGGCAGCGCTTCAGCGCTCGAAGCAGCCCGTCGGCGCATCGACCTTGAGCCCAGGTTGACTGCCAGGGTGATGGCGTGGCCGGGCTGCGGCGCGGCCGCTCAGATGAACTCGCCTTCGCGCAGCCATTTGGTGGCCACCCATTTGTCACCGGCGATCACCGGCGCACCGCCGTGCAGGCTGCGGGTGACGGCGTGCGGGCGGTCATAGCTGAAGAACACCGCATTGCCCTTGATCGGCGCCACCTCCAGCTGCACATCGGGGAACACCGTGCCGCCGCCCTGCAACGGTGTGTTCAGGTACATGATCAGCGTGCCCACCCGCTGGCCGCCCCGGCGCAGCACGGCGGCCATGCCAGGCTGGGCCGGGTCGAAGTAGTCGTGGTGTGGTTTGTACTCGGCACCCGGCCGGTAGTGCAGCACCTGCAGGCCCTCGCCATTGACCAGCGGCCAATGCAGCAGCGCGGCGATGCGCTCTTCGATGCGCTGGCAGATCGGCAGCTCACTGCGGCCAAAGAACATGCCGTCGCTGGTGCGTGAGGCGTTGACCTCGTTGCCGCCGGTTTCGTTGACCACGGTCTCTGAGCGCGCCATGCGCGGCGCGGCGGCGGCCACCAATTCATCACACTCGGCGTGCGACAACAGGCCGCCGAACACCACCACGCGGGGGTTGCGCATGCTCAGCAGCACCGTCACCTCACGGTCGAGGGCCAGCAGCGTGCTGGGTGAACTGTCCAGCTGCGGCTCAGGCACCCGCAGCGGCGGCGGCAGAGCCTGGGCCACCGGCTGGCCGGGCGCCTGGCTGCCGAGAAAATCCTGCAGCGTGTTGGCAAGCGCGTCCAGCGCGATGTCTTCGTCCCAGCCGCTGCTGCGCATGGCGGCCAGCACATCATCGGGCCGGCAGCCGGCCTGGGCTTGTTCAACGATCCACTGGCGGAGCTCGGGCGTGACGGTTTGCAGCGAGGTCATGCGGTCAGATTCTGGCAGTGCCGATGCCGCCACTGCAGGTGGGGATCGCCCCAGGGTCAGGCGCCCAGCCGGCGCCGGAACACCAGCCGGTCGGGCGACGACGCGGCCTTGTCAAAGCCATAGCCGTCGGCATCGAAGCCCTGCAAGGCCTTGACGCTGCGTGCGCGCTGCAAGATGGCCCAGCGCGCCATGGCGCCGCGTGCGCGCTTGGCAAAAAAGCTGATCAGCTTGTACTGGCCGCCGCCAGCGCTGTCGTCCTTCCAGTCCTCGAACACGCAATCGACAACGCGCGCTGCAAGTGCCGGCCGGTCGGCCACCTTGAAGTACTCCTGCGAGGCCAGGTTGATGATGAGCGGGTGCTTGTCGGCGGCGCAGCGCTGCTGCAAGTAGGCCGCCACCGTGTCGCCCCAGAACGCATACAGATCGTGGCCCTGGGGTGTGGCGTGGCGGGTGCCCATCTCCAGCCGGTAGGGTTGCAACCGGTCAAGCGGGCGCAGGGCGCCGTACAGGCCGCTCAGGATCACCACATGGTCTTGCGCCCAGGCCAGGTCGGCGCCGCGCAGGCTGCGGGCGTCCAGGCCGTCGTAGACATCACCATTGAAGGCCAGCGCGGCGGGGCGGCTGTTGCTGTCGTCATGCACGGGCTGCCAGGCGGCATAGCGGGCCACGTTCAGCGCGGCCAGGTCGTCAGACAAGTCCATCAGCTGCGCCACCCGCTGCGGCGCCAGGGGTTGCAGTGTCTCGATCAGCGCTGCGGCCTGCGGCAGAAACAGCGGCTGCGTGGCGCGCTGGCGCACACCGCGTGGCAGCGCGCGCTGGTAGTCCAGGGTCTTGGCGGGGGACAGCAGGAACAGCATGGCAGGTGGGTGTCAGTCAGTTTGGTCTTGGGCCGCATGGTCATGGTCATGGTCATGGTCATGGTCCTGGGCCTGGGCCTGACGCTGCGCCAGCCCGGGCACTGCGCCCATTGCTGCGGCCCAGGTGCGGTGCGGGATGTGGCTTTGCAGCCGCTGCAGCGCACATTGAACCAGCACGGGCGCCAGCTTGTGGCCGACGCCGTGGGCGACGTCGATGGTGGCATCGCCCTGCAAAGCGGCCAGGCGTTCCATCGCCAGGCGCGACTGGGCTGCAGGCATCACGGTGTCGGTGGCGCCATGGAAGAAATGCAACGTGGTGTGGGCCAGCGCCACGGTGGGCAGGCTGGCGTAACGGCCGCTGAAGCTGAGCACCCGCCCGGCGATGCCGTCATGCAACTGGGCCAGCGCCAAGGCCAGCATTGCACCGTCTGCAAAGCCGACCAGCGCCGTGGCGGCCGGCCCCACGCCGCTGGCTTGTTGTGCTGCATGCACCCAAGCGGCCAGGCGCGGCAGTGCGCTGCTGACCCGGGCCGGGCGGTTGTCTTCGGTGATGGGGCCGCCAGGGCCGGCCAGTGAGAACCATTGCCGCCCGGCGCCACCACCATCGGCCGGCTCAAAGCCCTGCGGCGCCAGCAGCGCGGCTTGTGGAAACGCCTGCTGCAGTGTGTGCGCCAAGGGCGCCATGTCGGCAGCGCTGGCGCCCCAGCCGTGCAGCAACAGCATCAGCTGCTCTGGCCGGCCGGCGGTGGGCAGCCATTGCAAGGTGTCGGGCAGCAGAGGTTGGGGGTCAGGCAACATGGGCCGGATTCTCGGCGAGGCGGCAGGCACACCGGGCTGCAGGCTCAATGGAAATCCCGGCTCTTGCTGACCAGCCCATGCAGCAGCGCCGAATGGTCGACCAGGCGCTGGGCGATCAAATGGCGCACCGCGTCGGGCCCGTCGTCACCACGCTGCCACACGCCATACACCGTGAGCAGCGTGGCGGCCAGCAGCGGCACACGCTGCGCCTGCGCCACGGCGGGCCAGACGATGACGTTGACCGCGCCGGTCTCGTCTTCCAGCGTGACGAAGACCACGCCCTTGGCTGTCTCGGGCCGCTGGCGGTGGGTGACCAGGCCCGAGGCACGCGCCAGCTGGCCGTGCCGGCACAGCGCCAGCACCGCCGCTGGCTGCACCTTGAATGCCGCCAGTTCATCACGCAGCAAGGCCAGCGGATGGGCGTTGAGCGACAGGCCGGTGCTGCGGTAATCGGCCAGCACCACCTGGCCTGCGCCGGGCGCGGCCAGCGCTGCGGCTGCCTCGTGCGTGCGGGTGGCCTGCAGCAGCGGTGTGGCCAGCACATCGATGCCACGCACCGCCCAGGCGGCCTGGTGGCGGTGCGCAGCCAGGCATCGCAGCGCATCGGCCTGGGCCAGCAACTGCAGCGCTGGCGCGCCCAGCTGGGCGCGGCGGGCCAGGTCTTCAACACTGGCAAACACGTCACCCGGCGCCAGCGCAGCGCGGGCGGCCAGCAGGCGCCGGGCGTCGGCCTCGGCCAGGCCGATCAGGCGGTTCAGGCCCAGGCGCACCGGGCGCAGGCCAACACCTTGTCCACCCCCCTGGCCACCATCGCGACCGCCGCCTTGCCCGCCTTCCAGCGTGCAGCCCCAATCGCTGTGCATCACATCCACCGGCAGCACCTGGACGCCGTGTTCACGCGCATCACGCACCAGCTGGGCGGGGGCGTAAAAGCCCATCGGCTGGCTGTCGAGCAAGCCGGCCAGAAACGCATCCGGGTGGTGGCATTTGAGCCAGGCGCTGACATAGACCAGCAGCGCAAAGCTGGCGGCATGGCTTTCGGGGAAGCCGTACTCACCAAAGCCCTCGATCTGCTTGAAGATGCGCTCGGCATACGCCGGCTCATAACCCTTGGCCACCATGCGGCCCACCAGGCGTTCATGGAACGGCCCCAAGCCACCCTTGCGCTTCCAGGCGGCCATGGCGCGGCGCAGGCTGTCAGCCTCACCTGGGGTGAAATCAGCGGCCAGGATGGCCAGCTGCATCACCTGCTCTTGAAAGATCGGCACGCCCAGCGTGCGGCCCAATGCACGCTCAACATCGGCGTTGGGGTAGTCCACCGGCTCTTGCCCAGAGCGGCGGCGCAAGTAGGGGTGCACCATGCCACCCTGGATGGGGCCGGGCCGCACGATGGCGACCTCGATCACCAGGTCATAGAACACCCGCGGCCGCAAGCGCGGCAGCATGCTCATCTGGGCCCGGCTTTCAACCTGGAAGGTGCCGATGCTGTCGCCCTTGCACAGCATGTCGTAGACCGGCGCATCGTCTGGCGGCACTTGGTGCATCGCCAATGCATCCAGGCCCAGCTTGGCCGCCCCCATCTGCAGCGCGCGGCGGATGGCGCTCAGCATGCCCAGGGCCAGGATGTCGACCTTGATCAGGCCCAGGGCGTCCAGATCATCTTTGTCCCACTGGATGACGGTGCGGCCGTCCATGGCGGCGTTTTCCACCGGCACCAGGCGCGAGATGTCGTCGCGCGCGATCACGAAGCCGCCGGGGTGCTGGCTCAAATGGCGTGGGAAACCGATCAGCTGGCGGGTGAGCGTGATCCACTGCTGGCACACCGGTGACGCGGGGTCGAAGCCCTGCTCGGCCAGGCGCTCGGGCGCGATGCCGCTGCCGTCCCACCACTGCTGGCCCTTGGACACGGCGTTGATGCGGTCTGCATCGATGCCCAGCGCACGGCCCATGTCGCGCAGCGCCGAGCGTGGCCGGTAGCTGATCATCACGCCGGTCAGCGCGGCGCGGTGGCGGCCGTACTTGCGATAGATGTACTGGATCACCTCTTCACGGCGCTGGTGCTCGAAATCGATGTCGATGTCGGGCGGCTCATTGCGCTCGGCGCTGATGAAGCGGCCGAACAGCAGCGTCATGTTCTTGTGGGTCGGGTTGACCTCGGTCACACCCAGACAGAAGCACACCACCGAATTGGCCGCGCTGCCCCGGCCCTGGCACAGGATGCCCTGGCTGCGCGCCCACTGCACCACATCGGCCACGGTGAGGAAATACGGCTCGAACTGCAGCTGGGCGATCAGCGCCAGCTCATGCTCGACGGTCTGGCGCACATCGGCCGATTCACCATCGGGAAAACGCCAGCGCAGGCCGTCTTCAGTCAGCGCACGCAGCCAGCTGGTGGGCGTGTGGCCGGCGGGCACGATCTCTTGCGGATATTCATAACGCAGCTCAGCCAATGAAAAACTGCAACTGGCGGCGATGGCCTGCGTGGCGGCCAACCAGGCTGGGGCATAGAGCCGGGCCAGGCGCGAGCGGGCGCGCAAGTGCGCCTCGGCATTGGGTGCCAGTGCGAACCCAGCGTTGGCCACTGTGCAGCCCAGGCGTGTGGCGGTCAGCGCATCCTGCAGCGGCTTGCGTGAGCGGGCATGCATCAGCACACCACCGCAGGCCACCAGCGGCAGCCCCACCAGCGCCGCCACCCGGGGCAGCACGGCGCGGCGCTGGGCATCATGCGGGTGGCCCAGCAGCGTGATGGCGATGGCGCAGCGGTCAGCGCCAAACCAGGTCTTGAGCCACATCGCCTGGGCATGCACTGCCTCGAAGGCCTGGCCGGGCTGGGGCAGCAGGACCGCAAAACAGCCCGGCAGGCCAGCCAGGAACGGCGCGTTGGGCACCCGGCCTTCCATGTCGGACGGGTGCGCCAGGTAGGTGCCCTTGGGCGCACGGCGCCGGGCCACACTGATCCACTGCGCCAGGTTGCCGTAACCACGCCGGGACTGCGCCAGCAGCAGCAACTGCGGCGCACCATGGCCGGCCAGCACCACACCATCGCCACCGGGGCTGGGCTGCAGATCCATCTGCGCGCCGATGATGAGGTGCAGGCCGCGCTGGGACGCTTCTTCATGCGCATGCACCACGCCCGACAGCGAGCACACATCGGTGATGGCCAGCGCCGAGTAACCGCGGCGCTGCGCCTCGGCCACCAGCTCCTTCGGCCGCGAGGCGCCGCTCAGAAAGCTGAAGCAGCTGCGGCAGTGCAGTTCAGCGTAGGCGGGCAGCATGAGTGACGGTGTAGACGCCCACCGGCTCACGCGCCTGCGGCGGCTTGCGGCTGGGGCCGGGTGGCCAGGTGAATGCGGCCGCTGCAATGGGTGCACCGGCTGCATTGGGCGCGGGGCCAGTCGCCATGCCCGCCAGGTTGTCCACTGGGCTGCGCACCGCGCCGCCACCCAACTTGAGCACATGGGTGTAGATCATCGTGGTGCTGACATCGGAGTGGCCCAGCAGCTCTTGCACGGTGCGGATGTCGTAGCCGGCCAGCAGCAAGTGGGTGGCGAAGGAATGGCGCAGGGTGTGGGGCGAAGCGGGCACATGCACATCGGCAAGCTCCAGCGCACGTTTGAAGGCACGCTGGAACGCCTGCTCCTGCCGATGGTGGCGGCGCTGCCGCGCGTCGCTGCGTGGATCGTCGGACAAAGTGGCTTGGGGAAACACCCAGAACCACATCCAGGACAACGGCGCGCGCGGGTACTTGCGGGCCAGCGCATCGGGCACCTGCACGCCCGCCACGCCAGCCGCATGATCGGCCGACCACAGGCCGTGCGCAGCGGCCAGTTGCTGGCGCAATGGCCGCTCCAGTGAAGCCGGCAGCATCACCACACGGTCTTTGCCACCTTTGCCATGGCGCACGATGATGGCGCGGCGGGCAAAGTCGATGTCTTTCACACGCAGGCGCAAACCTTCCAGCAGACGCATGCCCGTGCCATAGAGCAGCTGGCCGAACAGGCGATGGTCATCGGACAAGCCGCCCAGGACACGCCCGACGTCGTCGTGCGACAACACCACGGGCAGCCGGGGAGGGCGCTGCGGGCGGTTGATCTCACCGATCCATGGCACCCGCAGGCCGAGCACCTTCTCGTAGAGGAACAGCAGGGCCGACAGCGCCTGTTTGTGGGTGGACACCGAGACGCTGCGCTCGGTGGCCAGCCAGCACAGAAACGCTTCGACATCGGCACCACCGAGATCGGCCGGGTGCTTCAGACCATGGAAGCGCACGAAGGCCCGCACCCAGTGGACATAGGCTTCCTCGGTTCGTATGCTGTAGTGCAAATAGCGGATCTGCTGGCGCAGTTGGTCCAGCAATCGAACGGGGGGAACAATGGTCATGACGTGGTCTTTCATCGGCGAACGTGATACTGTACGCAATCACAGTATCCACCCAAGCGCCAACGCTTGCCAAGGGCCGGCAATGACCGACAAACGCCAACTCAGCCAGACAAGAATCGTCAAGCGGCTGCACCCAGGTCAACCAGGATGCAAAAAGCTGGGGCAACGCTACGGCCCAGCGCTGGTGTGTGTGCGCTATCGGCACGATCAACAGCGCAACTGGCGCTACACCACCGTTGAACTGCTGGTGGACGAAGGGCCACTGCGAGCCACCGGCCTACACCGCCTGGTGCGCCTGCGTCTGGCGTTGGGTGAATCCGAACTTCGCCACCAAGCCTGCGCCATGGACGCCAAGTGGGACGAGCAGACCAACACCTGGATCATGAGCCACGGCACAGCGGTCCAGCTCGGCTTGCAGGAAAGAGCCATTGATGACCAAAATCCAAAACGTGCCAAACCCAGAAAGTTCTAGCCACGCATGGCCATTTTTGCTGGCTGATGGACATCAGGTTGGGTCGATAACACGTTAGGCATCTGAACCCCGAAGACTAGCGCTTCTGTAAGGCCGTTGACCTTCGAACCTTCGGACTGTCAGCCGTGCTCAAGCTAAAAACTCCAAACAGATATTCGTTTGTATGTTTCGGAACCAGCGAGCCAATCCTTTTAATACAAGTGCCGCCAGTTTCAGGTTGGTACTTCTAGCAAGAACTTCTCGCCGCGAATCTCACTACCCAGTCATCTCTACATCTCAGCAGTGGTGTGTGTACTCCCAAACCAATTCAAACCTTGCTCGCTGCGCTGTGCTACGAGTGGCAAACGCGAACCCCAAAGCCTGCC
>JANNMP010000489.1:0-2714 GCA_031398015.1 Burkholderiaceae bacterium | reverse complement strand
CGGCTGGAAGAAGGCAACGCCGAGCGCGCGCAATTCCTGCTGGATTTCCAGCGCGAGATCGGCGCACTGGGCATGCCCGCCGCGCTGGCGGCGGCCGGGTTCAGCGTGGCCGACCTGGCCCTGCCCTACATGCCTGAGTTTGCGATCAGCGAGCACCAGGTGGGCGACTACCTGGAACGCGGTGACGCCCGCCCGGCCTGGAAGGTGTTTGAACGCCTGGCCGATGCGCTGACCCTGCTGGCCACACCGGGTGACCGGCTGGCGCGTTGGCAAGACGCGGTGCGGGAGCGCCGCCGCAGCAGCAACACTGCGCCGGCCGCCACAGCCTTGCAGGCCGAAGGCAGCCAGACCTTTGCTGGCTATGACGGGTTCATCGATGCCGGCCGGATGGATGTCGCAAGCGCCGAGACGCTGGTCACAGCACTCCAAGGCGCCGGCCTGCAAGTGTTCATGCCCATCGTTCACCTTCCGCCCAGCGCCGAAATGGACAGGCTGGTCGACGGAGCGCTCGACTACAGCGCCACGCTGCTGCTGCTGTTCGGCCAGGATGCCACCACCGCATGGCGCAGCCGGCTGATCGAAAAGGCCCGCCGCAGCGGCCGCACCCGGCTGCTGCCGGTGTTGTGGCCAGGCGGTGCGCCCGAGATGCTGCAGGCCTTTGACCTGGCCAGCCAGCAGGCGCTGGACCTGCGCGCCGACGGCATCGACGGCGACGGCCTGCAGCGCCTGCTGCGCGCGGTGCAAGCCGCGCCGGCCAGTGCCGAAACACCAGCCACCGCAGCAGCCGTGGCCGACACCGCCTGCCCCTACCCGGGCGCCGCGCCGTACCGGGAAGAAGACACGCTGGCCTTCCACGGCCGCAGCGCCGAGCTGGCGGCGCTGCACGATGCCGTGCGCAGCCATTGGCGGGTGCTGCTGCAAGGCCCCAGCCTGGTCGGCAAGACATCGCTGGTGGCTGCCGGCCTGCTGCCGCTGCTGCGCAAGCCGGTGCCCGGCGAACGCGAGGCCGAGGTCTTGCGCGTCACCTGGATCAGCGCCGACAGCAACACCAGCGACGGCAGCACCGACAGCAACACCAGCGACTGGCCCGGCTGGCAGCGCCCGCGCCACACCACCGCCGACCCCCGCTGGGAGCTGCTGGTGATCGACGGTGTCGATGCCTTCCCGCAGGGCGCGGGCGAGGCAACACGCGCCGAGCGCTGGCGCCGCATCGAGGCCTTGGCCGCGTCGGCCAGCGTCATGCGCCGCCTGCTGCTGCTGTGGCGCGGTGTGCTGGCGCCGGCCGAGCGCCATGCCCTGCTGCGCCGTTTTGGCGGCGATTTCAGCACCCTCACGCTGGGCCGCCTGGGCGGCGCCGGCCTGCGTGAGGCCATCGTCACGCCAGCCCGCAGCGCCGGCCAGCTGCTGGAAAGCGGCTTGCCCGAGCGGCTGCTTGAATCGGTGGGCGACGGCCCCGGCGCGGTGCTGCAGGCCCAGCTGGCACTGGCCGCGCTGTGGGCCGAGCGCCGCCGCGGCTGGCTGGGCAACCAGGACCTGGACCGCCTGGGCCATGTGGCCGGCATCGTGCGCAGCGCCCAGGCGGCGCAGTTGGCGGCGATGCGCGCCAGGCAGGGCGACCGCGCCAACGGCGCCACCCAGGCCTTGCTGGGCGCGCTGCTGGCCATCGACGACCAGGGCGCTGCCAGCGCGCCCCTGCTGGCCTGGGACGACCTTGCCACCTTGCCCGACCTGGCCAGTGTGGACGCCGTGGCGCTGCGCGACCAACTGGCCGCCAATGGCCTGGTCGTGCTCGACAGCGCGGCCAGCGGCGGCGCCATGCTGTGCTTGCTGCGCGCCGACGCCGAGTTGCTGCACGGCGGGCCGCTGCCACAGGCCGAGCTGGAATGGCTGCAGTGGCGCACCCGCTGGCGCGCCGCGCTGCAACGTGCTGAATTGCCGGCCAGCCCGCAGGCGCTGGCCGAAGCCCAGCGCTGGCTGGCCCTGCGCCACGGTGGGCTGACCGCAGCCGAGCGGCGCGCCATCGCTGACCTGGCGCAGCAGCGGCGTGGCGGGCAACTGGGGTTCACCGTGCCGGCGGCCGCACCGGCCAAGGCATCTGCCGACAGCGCGGGCGCAGACACCGGCGCCATGCGTGTCAGCGCCGTGCCCGGTGAGGACGCGGTGTCGCTGCAATTGCAGAACGGCCCCAACCTGCTGTTGAACCCGCTGACGCTGCGCGCGCTGGTGTTGGCACAGAGCCTGGCCCAGACCCTGGCCACCACCGGGCCGGACGACAGCGCCACCAAGCTGGTACCCACACTGCGCTGGGCCGGCATCGAGGCCTTGTTTGCCGCAGCCGGCCCGTTGCCAGCCGATCTGGCCCAGGCCACCGCCACACCAGCGGCGCTGGAAGTGGTGACCTGGGGCGGTGATGCAGCGCAGCGCCCCACCTGGCCTGCGGCGGTCGCTGCGCTGCAAGCCGCGCGCGCGGGCTGCACCACGCTGGCCGCGCCCGCTGCGCCGGGCAACCCGGGGCGCTTGCCACAGCTGCTGCTGCTGCCAGGCAGCTTTGCCGATGTGCAAACCAGCTTCAGCGCGCTGTGGAACCCACCGACGCTGACCTGGCAGGCACTGGTGCAGGCCCATGACGGCATCTTCGGCTGGGACGGTCAGACGTTGAGCCAAGACCCGCTCGACCAGGCCCTGGCCCTGGTGCAGGCCTGCCCGCTGGCCGG
>JANNMP010000482.1:0-5998 GCA_031398015.1 Burkholderiaceae bacterium | reverse complement strand
CACGCCGTCCTCGCGCACCGCGCTCTCTGTTGAGCGGGGTGCGCAGCTCGTGGCTGATGGTGGTGATGTAGCGGCTCTTGGCCTGGTTGGCGGCGTCGGCCACGCCGATCGCCTGCTGCAGTTGCGCATCGGTGCGCTGGTGTGATGCAACCTCGTCGCGCAACGCGGCGGCCTGCTCGCGCAGGGCCAGGGCCTGCTCGTTCAGGGCCTGTGTCTGGCGCCGGGCTTCTTCTTGCGCCACTGCCCGGCCACGCTGGGCCAGCACCGCCCACCAGGCCACCATGCCGGCAATCAGCAGCAGCACCGCAAAGGCCTGGCCAAAGCCGGCCCGCAGCAGCGGCGCCACGGCGGCGGCGCTGATGGCGTCCAGCGTGCCCAGCGAGCGTGTGCCCAGCAGGTACAGCGCGGCAAACAGCAGCGCCAGGCCCGGCACCACGCCGCACATCAGCAGCAGGTAGGCCGACAGGCCGCCTTCCAGGTGCGGCGCCATGCGTGCCGGCAGCAGGCGCTGCAGCAAGGCCAGCCATTGCGCCGACAGCCGCGCCTGCGGCTTGCACAGGTCGTCACAGCGGGCGTCCAGCGTGCAGCACAGTGAGCAGATCAGGCCACCGTAGGCCGGGCAGGCGGCCATGTCTTCGGGCTCGTAGTCACGCTCGCAGATGGTGCAGCGGCGCAGGGCATGGTTGGCGGCGTGGTTGGCAACACTGTGCGCCAGAGTCGCGCCATCGGCCGGCCGTTGCGCTGCATCGAGCTGCAACGCTGCCGCCGTGCGCTGCGCCAGATAGAAGCGCCCGCCCGTGGCCCAGGCGATCAGCGGCGACGCGACCATCGCCACCACCAACGCGATCATGGCCGACCAGGCCTGGGCCATCGGCCCGAAGGCGCCCAGGTGGGCGGCGATGCTGAGCACCGACGCAATGCCCATGGCGCCCACGCCCACCGGGTTGACGTCATACAGGTGGGCGCGGCGGAACTCGATGCCCTTGGGGCTCCAACCCAGCGGCTTGTTGATCACCAGGTCAGCCACCACCGCCATGATCCAGGCGATGGCGATGTTGCTGTACAGGCCCAGCACATGGCCCAGCGCCTGGAACACGTTCAGCTCCATCAGCACCAGCGCGATCAGCGTGTTGAAGACCACCCACACCACCCGGCCGGGGTGGCTGTGTGTCAGGCGCGAGAAGAAGTTGCTCCAGGCCAGGCTGCCGGCATAGGCATTCGTCACATTGATCTTGAGCTGGCTGACCACCACAAACAGCGCCGTGGCCGCCACCGCCCAGCCGTAGTGCGGGAACACGTATTCCCAGGCCGCCAGGTACATCTGGTTGGGGTCCACCGCGCGCTCGGGCGGCACCATGTGGGCCAGTGCCAGGTAGGCCAGCGTGACGCCGGCCAGCATCTTCAACACCCCCAGCACCACCCAGCCCGGCCCGCCCAGCAGGGTGCCCAGCCACCAGCGGCCGGCGTGGCCCGCCTTCTTCTCGGGCATGAAGCGCAGGTAGTCTGCCTGCTCGCCCATCTGGGTGACCAGTGCAATGCCCACGGTGAGTGCGGCGCCGAACCCCATCAGGCTGAAGCCGGGGTGGTTGCCGCCACTGCCGGCATAGGTGCTGAGCCCGGCCAGCTCGGGCGGGCTTTGCACCAGCACCCAGGCCAGCGGCAGCACCAGCATCGCCAGCCACAGCGGCTGCGTCCACAGCTGCAGCCGGCTGATGGCGGTGACACCATGGCTGACCAGCGGGATCACCACCAGTGAACAGACCACATAGCCCCAGGCCGGCGGGATGTCGAAGGCCAGCTCCAGCGCATAGGCCATCACCGCTGCTTCGAGCGCGAAGAAGATGAAGGTGAAGCTGGCGTAGATCAGGCTGGTGATGGTGCTGCCCAGGTAGCCGAAGCCGGCGCCGCGGGTCAGCAGGTCCATGTCCACGCCGTGGCGTGCCGCCACCACGCTGATCGGCAGGCCGGCCAGGAAGATGATCAGCCCGGTGGCCAGGATGGCGAGTGCGGCATTGGCAAAACCGTACTGCACCAGCAGCGTGGCGCCCACTGCCTCCAGGATCAGGAACGACGCGGCGCCGAACGCGGTGTTGGCCACCCGCCATTCACTCCACTTGCGGAAGGTGCGTGGCGTGAAGCGCAGCGCGTAGTCTTCCATCGTCTCGCTGGCCACCCAGCTGTTGTAGTCACGGCGGAAGGTGACCACCTGTTGCGGTGGTGCGGGCTGGGTGGCTGGGGCCGGCGGGGGCGGCAACGCGGGCATGAACTGGGCGGGTGCAGGATTTGCACCGAGTCTGCCTGAGGCGGGTTGGTCAACGCTGCGCCGTGTTGGCGCGACAATGCAGGCCAACACGTTCTTCGCCCGCCATGCCTCTCATCAGCAGCTTCTATGGCGTCCTCGTCTACCTGTACTGGTTGGACACACGCCAGCACCACTTGCCACACATCCACGCCATGTATGCCGGCGACGAAGCCGTGTTCGGCATCGAGGGCGGTGACGTGATCGATGGCAAGCTGCCACGGCGGCAGACCCGGCTGGTGCAAGCATGGATCGAACTCCGTCGCGATGAATTGATGGCCGACTGGTCATTGGCGGTGAAGGGTGAGCCCGTGTTCCCGATCGACCCCCTGAAATGAAGGGCTGCAGACCATGAATCCACGTGTCACCTCAGTCACGCCGCTGCCGGGCCATGCGCTGCTGCTGTCATTCAACAATGGCGAGCAGCGGCGTTTGGACGTTCGCCCCTATTTGGCGTACGCCGTGTTCGAACGATTGCGCGACCCTGGGTTCTTTGCAATGGTGCGGGCCGACCACGGAACCGTGAGCTGGCCGGCAGGCATCGACATCGATCCTGATTCGGTCTTTCTGGAGAGCGTGCTGGTGGATCAAACGGCAGCAGCGTGAGCGAAACGGCATCGCGTTCGGCTGCGACGCCTGCAGCCGCCAACCAGCCCCCTCAGCGCCCCAGCTGCGTCAACCGCCCCGGCTCGACGATCTCGATCCAGTAACCATCGGGGTCCTTGATGAAGGCCACGTCCTTCATCTTGCCCTGGTCGGGCCGCTTGACGTACGGCACCTGGTGGCTGTCGAACCAGGCCACGGCCGCATCCAGGTCGGGCACGGCAAAGCATATGTGGCCGAAGCCCTGCGGCTGGGCGTTGCCGTCGTGGTACTTGAAGTCGGCCTTGACCTCGCTGCCCCAGTTGTGGGTTAGCTCCAGCACGCCGCGCTGCGAAAACGTCCAGGCCATGCGCTCACCGGCGTCGTCGGGCACGCTGTTGTCAGTGGGCAGGTGCGCCAGAAAGTACAGCGAGAACTGCATCTCGGGGAAATCCAGCTTGCGCAGCAGGCGCAAGCCCATCACCCGGGTGTAGAAGTCGAGCGCCACGGCCGGGTCCTTGACCCGCAGCATGCTGTGGTTGAAGACGAAGCCCTGGGTGATGGGCTCGGGTGCGGCGCAGACGCCGGCTTGGGTCTCGGTGTGGAATGGCATGGTTGGATCTTCGGGCAGGTCAGCGCGCCGCCACCACCGCCAGCCGGGGCGGGCCCGGGTCGGCCGGCCCCAGCGGGCCAGCCCGGCTGGCGGCTTGGTCAGCAGCGCGGCGCAGGTGGCGCATGCAGGTCACACGCAGGAAGCTGGCGAAGTTGGGCACCTCGCCGCGGTGGGCCAGGATTTCATCGTGGAACAGCACGATCAGCGCGTTGGTGGTGCAGCCCTCGGCCAAGGCCATTTCGGCCAGCACGTCCCACACCATGTTCTCCAGCCGCAGGCTGGTGAGCACACCGTGGATGCGCAGCGTGCGCGTGCGCTGCTCATACAGGATCGGGTCGGCCTTGACGAAGAAATCGCACATGCTGGGCTCCTGGTGTGGGGCGTGCCTGGTGTCAGATGCCTGGCCTCAGATGCCTGGCCTCAGATGCGTTGTCTCAGATGCCTGGCCTCAAGATGCCTGGCCTCAGATTGTCCGGGCTGTCATTTGCTGGGCGATGTACTCGGCCTGGCGGATGGCCAGGGTCACGATGGTCAGCGTCGGGTTCTCGGCGCCGCCGGTGGTGAACTGGCTGCCGTCGCTGATGAACAGGTTGTTGATGTCATGCGTCTGGCCATACCCATTGCACACGCTGCTGCTGGCTTGCGCCCCCATGCGGCAGGTGCCCAGGTTGTGGGTGCTGGGGTATGGCGGCGTGCGAAAGCTCTTGATGGCGCCCGCCGCCGCATACACCGCCTGGCCTTGCTTGAAGGCGTGCTCGCGCATGGCAATGTCGTTGTCGTGATCGTCAAAGTGCACATTGGGCGCGGCATTGCCCCACTTGTCTTTGACGCTGCTGTTCAGCGTGATGCGGTTGCTCTCGCGCGGCATGTCTTCGCCCACCAGCCACATGCCGGCCAGGTGGGTGTAGTTGTCCATGTACTCGGTGAATTCACTGCCCCAGCCACCGGGGTTCAGGAACGCAGCCATGAAGGGCACGCCCAGGGCCAGCGTCTCCATCTCGTAACCGCCGGCAAAGCCGCGCTTGGTGTCGTGCTTGGCTTCGTCGCGGATGATGCCGGCCATGGTGGTGCCCTTGTACATGTGCACCGGCTGCTTGAACATGGCGTAGACCGACCCGGTCATGTGGCGCATGTAGTTGCGCCCCACCTGGCCCGAGCTGTTGGCCAGGCCGTCCTTGAACTTGTTGGACGCGCTCAGCAACAGCAGCCTTGGCGTTTCAATGGAATTGCCCGCCACGCAGACGATGCGCGCCTTCTGCCGCTGCTCCTTGCCGGCCTTGTCGAAATAGACGACCCCGCTCACCTTGCCCTTGTCGTCATGCTCGATGCGCGAGACATGGCATTCGGCGCGCAGGTCGAGGTTGCCGGTTTTCTCGGCTGCCGGCAGCTCGGTGTACAGCGTGCTCCATTTGGCGCCGCTCTTGCAGCCCTGGAAGCAAAAGCCCATCTGCATCAAGCGGGCGCGGTCATGGCGGGGCTGGCTGTTGATCGCCATGTTGCCGGTGTGCACGTCCTGGTAGCCCAGCTTCTTGGCGCCGGCGTGCATCACCTTGAAGTTGTTGTTGCCCGGCAGGCCGGGGATGCCATGGGTGCGGGTGACACCCATCTTGTCTTCGGCGCGGGTGTAGTACGGCTCCAGTTCCTTCAGGGTGATCGGCCAGTCCATCAGGTTGGCGCCTTTGATGTCGCCATAGTGGGTCTTGGTGCGCATTTCATGGTCTTGCAGGCGCAGCGACGCGCCGGCCCAGTGGGTGGTGGTGCCGCCCACGGTCTTGCAGATCCAGGCCGGCAGGCCGGCAAAGTCTTTGGCCACGCGCCAGGTGCCCGAGGTGGTGCGCGGGTCCAACCAGGCCAGCTGCACAAAGCTCTTCCATTCGTCGTTGAGGAAGCTGGCGCTGCTTTGCAGTGCGCCGGCTTCGAGCACGATCACCTTGATGCCTTTTTGCGCCAACTCGTTGGCCAGCGTGCCGCCGCCCGCGCCCGAGCCGATGATGACGACCGCGCTGCTGTCATTGAAATCGATGCTTGCCATGGTGTGTCTCCGATGCTGTTGTCGTTCAGTCGTCGCCCGGCCGGCCAGCGTGCAAGCTGGCCGTCGTCATTCGCCAGGCAATGTCGGGCCGATCAGGGGCCCGCAGGTGCCCGCTCGGTCCGGGCTCAGCCCATGTAGGGCGGCGGGCTGGCGGCGGCCGACGGCGCCGGCAGCCACTTCAGGTCTTGGAAGCCGCGGGTGATGTAGCCGCCTTTCTCCCATGACGACCCGGGGTAGCCGAGCGCGGCAAACGCCATGTCGTTGTCGTACAGCGAGGTGACGCACTGGCCACGCACGGTGGCGAAGAACGGCTGGCCTTCGATGGCCTTGGCCACCTGCAGCCGCTTGGCCGCCGGGGCCTTGGCAAAGCTGCCACCGGCACTGGCATCCAGCGCAGCGATGCCGTCCTGCAGTTGCTTGGCGGTGCCGGCATCGGCGCTGGCCTTGGCGTCAAGGTCCTTGGCCAGCAGCG
>JANNMP010000412.1:0-9972 GCA_031398015.1 Burkholderiaceae bacterium | reverse complement strand
CGCCGGTATCACCCGTGACCGCATGTTCCTGAAGATGAGCCCCGATGACTGGAAGTCGGTGATCGACACCAACCTGAACAGCATGTTCTACGTCACCAAGCAAGTGGTGCCGGGCATGGTGGAAAAAGGCTGGGGCCGCATCATCCAGATCAGCTCGGTCAACGGTGAAAAGGGCCAGGCCGGCCAGACCAACTACTCGGCCGCCAAGGCCGGCATGCACGGTTTCACGATGGCGCTGGCGCAAGAGCTGGCAGCCAAGGGCGTGACGGTGAACACCGTCAGCCCCGGCTACATCGGCACCGACATGGTCCGCTCGATCAAGCCCGAGGTGCTGGAGAAGATCGTCGCCACCATTCCCGTCAAGCGCCTGGGCACGCCCGATGAAATCGGCTCGATCTGCGCTTGGCTGGCAGGGGACGATTCGGGTTTCACCACCGGTGCTGACTTCTCCTGCAATGGTGGCCTGCACATGGGATGAGCGTCGGCGGGGCCGACGCTCATCCCTGCGGGTGGGCGTTGGGCTCCCCCAGCCCCCTCCGCGAGGGGGCTCCAGTCAGTTCGTCGAGAGGGCCGGCCTTGCCGGCCCTTTCCTATTCCACGCCTCTGAGAAAGAACTTGATCACGCCTTTGGCCAAGAAGCCCAGCAGACCGAAGCCCAGGGCCAGGAACAGCACGAAGGTGCCCAAGCGGCCGGCCTTCGATTCACGCGCCAGCTGCACGATGATGAACACCATGTACAGCATGAAAGCGCCCAAGCCGAAGCTGAGGCCGAAGGTGGCGATCTGGGCCTCGTCGAAGCCGAACATGGTCAGCGCTTCGCGGTCAGGCCCGGGGTGCTGATCAAGTCGCGGTAGGCATGCCAGCTGGCGTGCGCCAGCCAGGGCGCGATCACCACCAGGCCCATCAGCGCGGTGGCCATGCCCAGCACCGTCAGCCCCATCAGCAGCGCCGCCCACAGCGCCATCGGCAGCGGATGGGCCTGCACCACGCGCCAGCTGGTGAGCACCGCTGCCAGCACGCTGACCTGGCGGTCGAGCAGCAGCGGGATGGCCACCACGCTGCTGGCAAACACCGGCGCGGCCAGCACCGCGCCCATGGCCAGCCAGGCCTCGAACAGCAGCGAGCCCTCGTTGAGCACCACCACGCGCAAGAAGTCCAGCGGCGTGCGCACCGGCGCGGCGGCAAAACCCGTCACCAGCGAGGCCGAGGTCAGCACCCAGCCGCTGCCGGCCAGCGCCAGCAGCAGGCCGAAGACCACCAGCCGCCGTGCCTGCACGGTGTTGGGCAGCCAGGCCGCCACGGCGACATGCAGATCGGCGCGCTCGCCACGCTCCAGCGCGCGGCTGACCGCATACAGGCCGGTGGCCAACACCGGCGCCACCAGCAGGAAGCCGGTGAAGGCGCCCGCCAGCAGCCAGAACTGGTCCAGCGCCAGCCACAGCAGCGCAGCGCCAAACAGTGCCAGCGCCAGGCCGTGCAGCAGGCCGGGCAGCGGGCAGCGCATCAGGTCACGCCAGCCGCGCGCCAGCCAGCCCAGCGGGCGCAGCAACGGGATGTGGCGCACCCCGAAGGCGCGGGACTCCTGCAGGGCGGGGCGGTCGGGTGTCATCATGGTGAAGGGTCAGTGGCTGCCCAACTCGGCAGTGTCCAGCAGTGTTCGGGCTGCTGCCTGCAGCGCGGCGGTGCCGCCGTCGGCCAGCGGCACGGCCTGGGCCTGGGCATAGCCTGCATAGTGGCGGTCCATCGATTGCTTGTACAGCGGGTCATAGTGCTGCTGCATCATCTGGCCGAACACCTCTGCCCACAGGCCTGCACGGGCCAGCGCCTGCCAGCGCGCCACGGTGTCCTTGCCGCGCAGCGCCACCAGGCCGTCCAGCAAGCCGCAGAAGCCGGTTGGGTCGTTGGCAAAGAAGCCGTAGTCGTCCAGCAGCAGTTGCACCCGCGCGGCATCGGGCATCTCGACCCGCAGCACCTGGCCATGGCCATGCATGTGGTCGATCAGCGCGTCGGGCAGTTGCAGCCGGCCGATCTTCTTGCTCTCGCTTTCGACGAACACCGGGCGCTGCGCATCGAGCTGGCGCAGCGCCTGCCACAGCCGGTTGTCGAAGGCCTTCTGCGTGGGCTGCGGCTGGCCGGGCAGGCCACCCAGGATCGAGCCGCGGTGCTGGGCCAGCGCCTCCAGATCGAGCACTTGCGCACCGGCCGCAGCCAGCGCCTGCAGCAGCCGGGTCTTGCCGCTGCCGGTGCGCCCGGCCAGCACGCGGAACTCAAAACGCGCCGGCCAGTCGGCCAGGTCTTGCCGCACCACGGCACGAAAACCTTTGTAGCCACCCGCCAGCTTGGTGGTGCGAAAGCCGATCTGGTCGAGAAACCAGGCCAGCGCGCCCGAGCGCTGGCCACCGCGCCAGCAGTACACCAGCGGCTGCCAGTCACGCGGCTTGTCGGCGATCCAGCGGTCCAGGTGATCGGCCACGTTGCGCGCCACCATGGCTGCGCCCAGCTTGCGCGCATCGAGCGCCGAGGTCTGCACGTACAGCGTGCCCACGGTGCGGCGCTGGTCATCGTCGAGCACCGGCCAGTTCACGGCGCCGGGCAGGTGGTCCAGCGCAAACTCAGCCGGTGAGCGGGCGTCGATCACCGCGTCAAAGCTGTGCAGGTCGCAAGCCGCCTCGGCTGCCGTGATCGCGCGCAGCGGCATCGTCAGGCGGTGGGGGCCAGGGCGTCGAGCAACTCGCTCTCGATCTGCAATTGCGCCCGCGTCTGCTGCAGTGCCGCGCCGTTGACCAAGAAGGTGTCTTCGACCCGCTCACCCAGGGTGCTGACCTTGGCCAGCTGCAAGTTGATGCCATGGCGCGCCAGCACCCGGGCAATGCCGTAGAGCAGGCCCGAGCGGTCACTGGTGCTGACCGACAGCAGCCAGCGCTGGGCGCGCTCATCGGGCTGCAGCGACACCCGCGGCGTGATCGGGAACGACTTGACCCGCCGCGACACCCGGCCGCGGCTGGGCTCGGGCAGGGGTTCGTCGCTGTTCATCGCCCGCGCGAGCTGGGTTTCCACCAGCGCGATCAAATCGCGGTAGCCGCTCTGGTCATTGGCCTCGAACTGCGGGTGCACCACCTGGAAGGTGTCGAGTGCAAAGCCGGTGCGGCTGGTGTGCACCTTGGCGTCCTGGATCGAGAAGCCGGCGCCGTCGAAATAACCGCAGATGCGCACGAACAGGTCAGGCGCATCGGGCGCGTGCACCAGCACCTGCAGGCCGTCGCCGATCGGGCTGGGCCGGGCGCAGACCACCGGCGCGGGGGGGTTGAGGTAGCGCCAGAGCGCGCGTGCGTGCCAGGCGATCTCGCTCGCATCGTGGCGGGCAAAGTAGCTGAGTTCCAGCGTCTTCCACAGCGGCAGCTCGGTGCCGGGCAGGGCGCTGTGCAGCGCCAGGATCTGCCGCGCCTCTTGCTTGCGCGCTTCCAGGTCGGCAGCCATGTTGGGCTTGGCGCCGCCCAGCGCACGCAGCGTGCTGCGGTACAGGTCTTCCAGCAGCTTGGCTTTCCAGGCGTTCCACACCTTGGGGCTGGTGCCGCGGATGTCGGCCACTGTCAGCAGGTACAGCGCGGTCAGGCGCCGCACATCGCCGACGGTGTGTGCAAAGCGGCGGATGACATCGGCGTCAGACAAATCCTGCTTCTGCGCCACCTGGCTCATCGTCAGGTGGTGCTTGACCAGGAACTCGGCCAGCGCGGTGTCATCCTTGCCGATGCCATGGTCACGGCAGAAGCGGCGCACCTCCACCGTGCCCAGCAGGCTGTGGTCACCACCGCGGCCCTTGGCCACGTCATGGAACAGCGCAGCGATGTACAGCAGCCAGGGCTTGTCCCATTCACTGGCCAGCTGGCTGCAGAACGGGTACTCATGCGCATGCTCGGCAATGAAGAACCGGCGCATGTTGCGCAGCACCATCAGGATGTGCTGGTCCACCGTGTAGACATGGAACAGGTCATGCTGCATGCGGCCCACGATGCGGCGGAACACCCACAGGTAGCGGCCCAGCACCGAGGTCTGGTTCAGCAGCCTGAAGGCATGCGTGGTGCCGGTGGGCTGGCGCAGGATGTCCATGAACAGCTCACGGTTGAGCGGGTCATGGCGGAAGCCGCTGTCCATCACCTCGCGTGCGTTGTACAGCGCGCGCAGCGTGCGGGCCGACAAGCCCTTGATGCCCGGTGTCTGCTGGAAGACCAGAAACGTCTCCAGAATGGCATGCGGGTTGTCCAGGTACAGGTCGTCACGCGCCACTTCCAGCATGCCGGCGCGGTCAAGGAAGCGGGCGTTGATCTGGCGCATCGGCGCGGCCTCGCTGGCGTTGATGCGCTCCTCGATGTTGAGCATCAGGATCTGGTTGAGCTGGGTCACTGCCTTGGCCGCCCAGTAGTAGCGGTGCATCAGCACTTCCGATGAACGCTGCGCCTTGCTGCTGGCATAGCCGAAGCTCTCGGCCACGGCGGTCTGCAGGTCGAACACCAGCCGGTCTTCACGCCGGCCGGCCACCGCATGCAGCCGCGCCCGGATCAGCTTGAGCAGGCCCTCATTGCGCTGCAGTTGTTTCACCTCAAACGGCGTGATCAGGCCGTTGGCCGCCAGCTCGGCCCAGCTGCGGCCCAGGCCGGCGGCACGCGCCACCCACACCACCACCTGCAGGTCACGCAGGCCGCCGGGGCTCTCCTTGCAATTGGGCTCCAGCGAGTACGGTGTGTTGTCGAACTTGGTGTGGCGCTGCTGCATCTCCAGCGTCTTGGCACGCAAGAAGGCCTTGGCGTCCATCACCGCCGTGATCTCACGCTGGAACTGGACATTGAGCTTGCGCGCGCCGCACACCAGGCGCGACTCCAGCATCGATGTCTGCACCGTCTGGTCGGCACGCGCTTCCAGCACACATTCGGCCACGCTGCGCACGGCCGAGCCGATTTCGAGGCCGATGTCCCAACAGGCGGTGATGAAGGCCTCGACGGCGGTCTTCAGCGGGCTGTCGGCCAGCGCCGACACATCGTCGGGCAGCAGCAGCAGCACATCCACATCACTGTGCGGCAGCAACTCGCCGCGGCCATAGCCGCCCACCGCCACCAGCGCCGCACTGCTGGGCATGCCACACAGCTGCCACAGCGTTGCCAGGCTCAGATCGACATGCCGGGTCAGGGCCTTGATCAGCCGGGTGGCAGCGGGCGTGGTGGCGCGGCTCTGCATGAAGCCGTCAATCAGCGCGCGCTTGCCGTCACGGAACTGCTCGCGCAGCACCGGCACGTCCAGCGCCGGTGGGCTGGGCAGCACCAGGGCCACTGCAGCGTCGCGCTGGTTCACGCCGGTTGTCGGCTGGCAGCGGGGGCAGCCGGCGCGGCAGTGGCCGCCACAAACGCCGGCACCGGTGGTGAGCCGGCCGACAGCGTGAGCACCTCGCAGCCGGTGTCGGTGACCAGCACCGTGTGCTCCCATTGCGCCGACAGCGAACGGTCTTTGGTGACGATGGTCCAGCCGTCACCCAGCTCGCGGATTTCACGCCGGCCGGCGTTGACCATCGGCTCGATGGTGAAGATCATGCCCGGCACCAGCTCTTCCAGCGTGCCCGGGCGGCCGTAGTGCAGCACCTGCGGCTCTTCATGGAACCTGGCGCCGATGCCGTGGCCGCAGAACTCACGCACGATGGAAAAGCCCTGGTGCTCGGCAAACACCTGGATGGCGTGGCCGATGTCGCCCAGCCGCGCGCCGGGCTTGACTTTGGCAATGCCACGCCACATGGCCTCGTAGGTGATGGCGCACAGGCGCTTGGCGGCAATCGAGCCTTCACCGACGATGTACATGCGGCTGGTGTCGCCGTGCCAGCCGTCCTTGATCACGGTGACGTCGATGTTGACGATGTCGCCGTTCTTCAGCGGTTTGTCGTTCGGGATGCCGTGGCACACCTGCTGGTTGACCGAGGTGCAGATCGACTTGGGATAGGGCACGTAGCCGGGCGGCGCATAGTTCAACGGCGCCGGGATGCCGCCCTGCACATGCACGATGTGGTCGTGCGCCAGCTTGTCCAGCGCGTCGGTGGTGGTGCCCGGCAGCACATGGGCTGTCAGCATGTCCAGCACTTCTGCGGCCAGGCGGCCAGCAATGCGCATGCCGGCAAGCTCGGCGGGCTTGGTCTTGAGGGTGATGGCCATGCAGAAATTATCCCACCGCCCCATAGAATCGCGGGCTTTCACGGGCCCAGCGCCTCTTGCCCGCCATGCCGCCAGCCCCCTTGAACGCCGCCCCCACCGTGTTGTTTGTCGAGGGTGGCAATGCACTGTCGGCCTTTCGGGCCCAGGCGCTGCTTGCACGCTTGCAGGCCGTGGCGTCGCGCATCACCGGCGTGGCGGCGCGCCATGTGTTTTGGGTGCTGGCCGACGAGGCCGTCGACATCAACAAGCTCAATGGCCTGCTGACAGATGGCAGTGAGGGCAGCGACGGTATCGGTGCCAGCGACGGCACGCTGGTGCTGGTGATGCCGCGGCTGGGAACACTTTCGCCCTGGGCCAGCAAGGCCACCGACATCGCCCGCAACTGCGGCCTGGTGCTGCAGCGGCTGGAGCGTGTCACCGAGTACCGGCTGCAGCTGAAAAAGGGTTTGCTCGGCAGCCTGGGCAAGCCACTGTCAGCCGATGAATTGCAGGCCTGCGCCGCATTGCTGCATGACCGCATGACCGAGAGCGTGGCCTTCGAGCGTGATGCCGCACGCCACCTGTTCGATGCCCGCAGGGCCGAGCCGCTGGCCCATGTGGATGTGCTGGGCTTGGGTCGCGCTGCATTGGACACAGCCAACGCCACGTTCGGCCTGGCCCTCAGCAGCGACGAAATCGACTACCTGGCCGACGCCTTCAGCAACCTTGGCCGCAACCCCAGTGACGTCGAACTGATGATGTTTGCCCAGGCCAACAGCGAGCATTGCCGGCACAAGATCTTCAATGCCGACTTCACCATCGACGGCCAGCGCCAGCCGCTCAGCATGTTCGGCATGATCCGCCACACCGAGGCCGTCTCGCCTCAGCACAGCGTGGTGGCCTACAGCGACAACTCGGCGGTGATGGCGGGCGGGCCCATCGAGCGCTGGCTGCCGCAGGGCTTCACCAACGCGCCGGTGTATGCCGCGCGCCATGAAGTCGCCCATGTGCTGATGAAGGTGGAAACCCACAACCACCCCACCGCGATCAGCCCGTTTGCCGGTGCGGCCACCGGCGCGGGCGGTGAAATCCGCGACGAAGGGGCCACCGGGCGCGGCGCCAGGCCCAAGGCGGGGCTCACCGGTTTCTCGGTCGGCCACCTGCACCTGCCCGGCCTGGCCGAGCCATGGGAAGCCAACCCGGTCGGCAAGCCCGGGCACATTGCCAGCGCGCTGCAGATCATGGTCGATGGCCCGCTGGGCGGCGCCGCGTTCAACAACGAGTTCGGCCGGCCCAACCTGGCAGGCTACTTCCGTGTCTTCGAGCAGCGGGTGGCCGGTGTGCAGCGTGGCTACCACAAGCCGATCATGATCGCCGGTGGCTTGGGGGCGATCAGCGCCGGCCAGACGCACAAGCTGGCCTTTGGCGCCGGCACGCTGCTGGTGCAGCTGGGCGGGCCGGGCATGCGCATCGGCATGGGCGGCGGCGCGGCCAGCAGCATGGCTGCCGGCAGCAACACGGCGGCGCTGGATTTCGACAGCGTGCAGCGTGGCAACCCGGAAATCCAGCGCCGCGCGCAGGAGGTCATCAACCACTGCTGGGGTCTTGGCGCGTTGAACCCCATCCTGGCCATCCACGACGTCGGTGCCGGTGGCATCAGCAACGCCTTCCCCGAGCTGGTGGACGGCGCCGGCAAGGGCGCCATCTTTGACCTGCGGCGTGTGCCGCTGGAAGAAACCGGCCTGGCGCCGAAAGAGATCTGGTGCAACGAAAGCCAGGAGCGCTACACCCTGGCGGTCAACCCCGACCTGCTGCCGCTGCTGGCGCAGATGTGCGAGCGCGAGCGCTGCCCTTGGGCGGTGGTGGGTGTGGCCACCGACGCGGCCGACTTGATCCTGGAAGACGGCCCCGGCGGTGCGCGTGTGATCGACATGCCGATGCAGGTGCTGCTGGGCAAGCCGCCCAAGATGCACCGCAACGTGCAGCGCGTGGCGCGCAGCGAGGCCGCCCTGGGCCTGACCGGCATCAAGCTCGACGACGTTGCCTTTGCCGTGCTGCGCCACCCCACGGTGGCCAGCAAGCGCTTCTTGGTCAGCATCGGTGACCGCACGGTGGGCGGCCTGAGCCACCGTGACCCGATGGTCGGCCCCTGGCAGGTGCCGGTGGCCGTTTGCGCGGTGACGCTGGCCGATTTCTCGGGCTTTCGTGGTGAGGTCATGGCCATGGGTGAGCGCGCGCCGCTGGCCGCGCTGGATGCACCGGCCAGCGGCCGCATGGCGGTGGCCGAGGCCATCACCAATCTGCTGGCCGCGCCGATCACGCTGTCACGCGTGAAGCTCAGCGCCAACTGGATGGCCGCCTGCGGCGAGCCTGGCGAAGACGCAGCCTTGTACGACACCGTCAAGGCCGTGGGCCTGGCGCTGTGCCCGGCACTCGGCATCGGCATCCCGGTGGGCAAGGACAGCCTGTCGATGCGCAGCAAGTGGCGGGACGGCGGAGTCGACAAACAAGTCACCGCGCCAGTCAGCCTGGTCATCACCGCGTTTGCCACGCTGGACGATGTGCGTGGCACGCTGACGCCGCAATTGCAGCCGGGTGACACCAGCCTGATCCTGGTCGATCTCGGCCAGGGCAAGAACCGCATGGCCGGCAGCATGCTGGCCCAGGTGATCGGCCAGTTTGGCGATGAAGTGCCTGACCTGGACGAGCCGGCGCAACTCAAAGCCCTGGTGGCGGCCATCAACCAGCTGCGCGGCCAGGGCCAGCTGCTGGCCTACCACGACCGCAGTGACGGCGGCCTGTGGGCGGCGGCCTGTGAAATGGCCTTTGCCGGCCAGCTGGGGCTGAGCCTGAACGTCGACCTGCTGGTGACCGAGAGTGACGGCATCAGCGACAGCCGCGCCGAGATGGGCGACTCCAAGAACTGGGCCGGCCAGATCGGCGAACGCCGCAACGAGCTGATGCTCAAGGCCCTGTTCAACGAAGAGCTGGGCGTGTTGATCCAGGTGACGCGCGACGACCGTGATGCGGTGATGGGCGCGCTGCGCAGCCACGGCCTGTCACGCCACAGCCATGTGGTGGGCAAGACCAATGACCGTGGCGTGGTGGAGGTGTGGCGTGATGCCAAGCTGCAATTCAGCGCGCCGCTGCGTGATTTGCAGCAGGCCTGGGACATGGTGAGCTGGCAGATCGGCCGCCTACGCGACAACCCGGCCTGTGCCGATGCCGAACATGCAGCAGCCGGTGCGGTCGGCGACCCGGGCCTGCACCAGCAGCTGACGTTCGACGCCAGCGCCGATGTGGCCGCGCCATTTGTGAACATGGCCAAACCGAAGATTGCCATCCTGCGTGAGCAGGGCGTCAACTCGCATGTGGAGATGGCCTATGCAATGGCCCAGGCTGGCTTCGAGGCCTACGACGTGCACATGACCGACCTGCAGGCCGGCCGCGCGCGGCTGGGCCAGTTCCAGGCCCTGGTGGCCTGCGGCGGCTTCAGTTACGGCGACACCCTGGGCGCCGGTGAGGGCTGGGCCCGCAGCATCCTGTTCAACCCGGCGCTGGCCGATCAGTTTGCTGCCTTCTTCAACCGCGCTGACACCTTGGCGCTGGGCGTGTGCAACGGCTGCCAGATGATGGCCGCACTGGCCGCCATCATCCCCGGCACCGCCGCCTGGCCACGCTTTACCCGCAACAAGAGTGAGCAGTTCGAAGCCCGCTTGAGCCTGGTGGAAGTGCTGGACAGCCCGTCGCTGTTCTTCACCGGCATGGCCGGCAGCCGGCTGCCGATCGCGGTGGCGCACGGCGA
>JANNMP010000393.1:0-2793 GCA_031398015.1 Burkholderiaceae bacterium | reverse complement strand
CCGTCGGTGCCGGCCAACAACCTGCAGGAGCTGGTGGCGCTGTCGCGCAAGCAGAAGCTCAACTTCGCCGTCACCGCCATCGGCAGCGCGCCGCACCTGGCCGGCGTGGCGGTTGAAAAAGCCACCGGCGCCGAATGGGCCTACATCCCCTACAAGGGCGGCGCCCAGGCCATCGGCGACACCGTGGCCGGCCAGACCCAGGTGCTGATGAACGGCATGCTGGCCACGCTGCCGATGGTGCAGGCCGGCAAACTGAAGGTGCTGGGCGTGAGCAAGGCCACGCGCGTGCCGTTGCTGGCCCAGGTGCCCACCATCGCCGAGCAAGGCGTCAAGGGCTTCGAATCGGGCACCTGGCAGGGCATGCTGGTGCCGGCCGACACGCCAGCAGCGGTGCTGGCCAAGCTGAACGCCGAACTCACCCGCATCATCCGCAGCCCCGAGGTGCGTGAGCGCCTGGTGTCGCAGGGCGCCGAGGTGGTGACGATGACGCCGGCCGACTTTGCCAGCTTCTTCGCCAAGGAGCGCAAGCACTGGGCTGCCGTGGTGGCCCAGGGCGGCATCAAGCTCGATTGACGTTTTCAACCAACCTGCAAGGACACACCCCATGAACATCGGATTCATTGGCCTGGGCATCATGGGCGCGCCGATGGCGCTGCACCTGGTCAACGCCGGCCACCAGGTCTTCGTCAACACCCGGGGCAGCGTGCCGGCGGCGGTGGCAGCCTCGCTGGCCAAGGCCTGCGGCAGCGCTGCCGAGGTGGCGCGCCAGGCCGACATCATCTTCACCATGGTGCCCGACACGCCCGATGTGGAGCTGGTGCTGTTTGGCGAGCACGGCGTGGCTGCGGGGCTGCAGGCCGGCGGCGCCGGCAGTGCGCGCAAGGTGGTGGTTGACATGAGCAGCATCTCGCCGATGGCCACCAAGGCGTTTGCCAAGAAGATCAAAACGCTGGGTGCCGACTACATCGACGCACCGGTTTCGGGCGGCGAGGTGGGTGCCAAGGCCGCGTCGCTGACCATCATGTGCGGTGGTGACGAGGCAGTGTTTGAACGTGTGCGCCCGCTGCTGGCGCTGATGGGCAAGAACATCACCCTGGTGGGTGGCAACGGCGACGGCCAGACCACCAAGGTGGCCAACCAGATCATCGTGGCGCTGAACATCGCCGCCGTGGCCGAGGCCCTGCTGTTTGCCAGCAAGGCCGGCGCTGACCCGGCCAAGGTGCGCCAGGCGCTGATGGGCGGCTTTGCCGCCAGCCGCATCCTGGAGGTGCATGGTGAGCGCATGGTCAAGCGCACGTTTGCGCCGGGCTTCCGCATCAAGCTGCATCAGAAAGACTTGAACCTGGCGCTGCAGGGCGCGCGTGAGCTGGGTGTCAGCCTGCCGCAGACCGCAGGCGCGGCGCAGCTGATGCAGGCCTGCGCCGCCAACGGCATGGCCGACCTGGACCATTCGGCGCTGGTGACGGCGCTGGAGCTGATGGCCGGGCATGAAGTGGCCCAAGCCACCGGTTGAGTCAACAGCACCGCAAGGCACCATGCTGGCCGACCGCATCGCCCACCTGCGCATCAGCGCCGTCGCGCTGCCGCTGACCACGCCGATCAGCGACGCCAAGGTGTTGACCGGCCGACAGAAGCCGATGACCGAAATCGCGATGCTGTTCGCCGAGATCAGCAGCGCAGACGGCCACCGGGGCCTGGGCTTCAGCTATGCCAAGCGCGCCGGCGGGCCGGGCCAGTTTGCCCATGCCAAGGAGCTGGCCCCGGCGCTGCTGGGCGAAGACCCCAGCGACATCGCCCGCCTGTGGACCAAGCTGTGCTGGGCCGGTGCATCGGTGGGCCGCAGCGGCCTGGCGACGCAGGCCATCGGCGCCTTCGACGTGGCGCTGTACGACCTGAAAGCCCGCCGCGCGGGCCTGCCGCTGGCCAAGCTGCTGGGCAGCCACCGCGATTCAGTGGCCTGCTACAACACCTCGGGCGGCTTCTTGCACACGCCGCTGGCGCAGTTGCTGGACAACGCCGCCGCATCACGTGCACGCGGCATCGGCGGCATCAAGCTCAAGGTGGGCCAGCCCGACCGGGCGCTGGACATGCGGCGCGTGGAGGCGGTTCGCAAGCACCTGGGTGATGACGCGCCGCTGATGGTCGATGCCAACCAGCAATGGGACCGGCCCACCGCCCAGCGTTTGTGCCGGGCGTTTGAAGACTTCAACCTGGTGTGGATCGAAGAGCCGCTGGATGCCTACGACCATGCCGGCCACGCCGCGCTGGCAGCGCAGTTCGACACGCCCATTGCCACCGGCGAGATGTTGACCAGCGCTGCCGAGCATGCCGACCTGATCCGCCACCGCGCCTGTGACTACTTGATGCCCGACGCGCCGCGTGTGGGCGGCATCACGCCGTTCTTGAAGATTGCCGCCCAGGCCGAGCAAGCCGGCCTGATGCTGGCGCCGCACTTCGCGATGGAGTTGCATGTGCACCTGGCCGCCGCCTACCCCAGCGAGCCGTGGGTGGAACACTTCGACTGGCTGGAGCCTCTTTTCAACGAACGGCTGCGCATTGCCAACGGCCGCATGCTGGTGCCCACCTTGCCTGGGCTGGGCTTGAGCTTGAGTGAGCAGTGCCGGGCCTGGACGGTGGCGACGGCTGAGTTTGGTGGGCGGGGTTGATGGGTTTACCTTTCGCGTCAGCGAACCCTGCTTGCATCGGCGCGAGGACGTGGTCAGCGGGGGGGACGCGGAAGACCTGTGGCCCCCCCGCCGCCCGGCGGGCCACCCCACCCACAAAAAAATAAGG
>JANNMP010000360.1:0-6110 GCA_031398015.1 Burkholderiaceae bacterium | reverse complement strand
GCTGTCGGGCGGCAGGCCGCCTTGCGACGCGCCGACGCTCATGCTGCCGCGCGTCGCGACGAAGCGCATGCCGATCTCGCGCGCCGCCTCGATGCTGTCGTCCAGCCGCACGCCGTTGGGGTAGAGGTAGAGATGGTCACTGCTGGTGGTGCAGCCCGACAGCAGCAGCTCGGCCATCGCCACCTGGGTGCTGGTGGCCACCATCTGCGGTGTCAGCCGGGCCCAGAGCGGGTACAGCGTCTTCAGCCAGGTGAAGAGTTCGGCATCCTGCGCCGCCGGCACCGCCCGGGTCAGCGACTGGAACATGTGGTGGTGGGTGTTCACCAGCCCGGGCAGCACCGCATGGCCGCTGGCGTCGATCACGGCATCGGCGCTGGTGCCCGGTGGCATCTCACCGGCCGGCCAGATGCTGTCGATCACCCCGCCGCGGAGCAACAGGCTGCCGCCGTGCAGCTCGCGCCGGTTGTCGTCCATGGTGACGATGACCTCGGCGCTGTGGACCAGCAGGCTGGGCTCGGGCAGGGCGGGTGCGGGCAGGGTGGTGGTCATGCGGCTGGGTTGCAGGTGTGTTGCGCAATCAGAGCCTGAGAGGACTTCGGGCATGAACAAAGTACTCTCAGGCTCTCAGGCCGCAATCGATGCCTGCGTGGCTTCGATAATCTTGGCATGGACACCGCAACCCCCATGCCAAACCCCGCCACTGACCCGCTGGGCTTCTTGCGCGCGTTGTACGGCAGCGCAGTGTCGCGGGCGCTGCCAGCCGATGTGACGGCCGCCCACCTGCCCGCACCACCGCCGCCCGGCAAGGGCCGCACCCTGGTGTTGGGCGCCGGCAAGGCCGGTGGCGCCATGGCCGCTGCGGTGGACGCACTGTGGCCGGCACAGTCCCCGCTGTCGGGCCTGGTGGTGACACGTTATGACCATGTGCCACCGGCCTACCGCGCCCGGCCCGGCCGCATCAGCGTGGTCGAGGCACGCCACCCGGTGCCAGATGACGCCGGCCGCCAGGCAGCGCAGCGCATCGTTGAACTCACCCGGGGCTTGACCGCCGATGACCTGGTGCTGTGCCTGATCTCGGGCGGTGGCTCGGCACTGTTGAGCCTGCCCGCGCCGGGGCTTGATTTCGCCGACAAGCAGGCCATCAACAGCGCCTTGCTCAAGAGCGGCGCGGCCATCGACGAGATGAACACCGTGCGCAAGCACCTGTCGGCGATCAAGGGCGGCCGGCTGGCGGCGATGTGCGCGCCGGCGCGGGTGGTGACGCTGCTGATCAGCGACGTGCCCGGGGACGACCCGCAAGTGATCGCCAGCGGCCCCACCGTGCCCGATGCCAGCACTTGCGCCGACGCGCTGGCGATCCTGAAGCGCTATGCCATCGACATCCCGGCTGCCGCCCGCGCCGGGCTGGAGAGCGGCGCTTTCGAGACGCCCAAGCCGGGTGACGCCTGCTTTGCCGGCAACCTGGTGCACATGATCGCCACGCCGCAGGCCAGCCTGGACGCGGCTGCGGCCATGGCGCGCCAGGCCGGCATCGACGCCCACATCCTCAGCGACGAGATCGAAGGCGAAGCGCGTGAGGTGGGCAAGGTGCATGCGGCGCTGGCACGCGCGGTGGCCCGGCATGGCCAGCCGTTCACGCGGCCCTGCGTGATCCTGTCTGGCGGCGAGACCACGGTGACGGTGAAGGGCAGCGGTGGGCGCGGCGGGCGGGCCAGTGAGTTCTTGCTCGGCTGCGCCATCGCGCTGCAGCGCCAGGCGGGGGTGTGGGGCCTGTCGGCCGACACCGACGGCATCGACGGCATCGAGGACAACGCCGGCGCGCTGCTGACACCTGACACCTTGGCCCGCGCCGCCGTGCTGGGCATCAAGCCGGCCGAGTTTCTGGACCGCAATGACGCCTACAGCTTCTTCAGCGCGCTGGGTGACTTGCTGGTGCCGGGGCCGACGTTCACCAACGTCAACGATTTCCGCGCGCTGCTGGTGCTGTAGTGCGCAGCAGCGCGCCGCCGGGCTACTGTTTGGCGCCTTCCTGCAGGCGGCGGCTCAACGACACCGCGTAGGGCGCAGCGCGCGCAGCCAGCATCGGGTCGTCCGATCCTTCCACGCCCTTGGGCAGCACCACTGGGTTGTAGGTGGTCGTCAGGCAGGCGCCGGTGGCGTCAGCCGACACCGACTTGATGGTCAGACGGCCCAGCGTGACCTTCTTGCGGTCCTCGGGCAGGGGCACGACGGCGCTGTCGATCTTGTCGCCGGGTTGTGCCAGCTGCAGGTTGAAATCGAAGGCCACACCACCGGCGGCCACCCGCTGGCGCAGGTCGTCAAACAGGAAGTCGGCACCCTTGGCCTTGGCTTCATCGTCGCTGAGGCTCTGGGTGCCCCCGACAGGCTCAAAAACCCACTTGCCGAACTGCTTGCGGCCACTGGCGTCAATGAACGCGAAGCCATGCACGCCCCAGTAGTTGACCTTGCCGAAGCTGGCTGGCACCGGTTGGCCGGCGAAGTAGCGGCCCTGCAACAGCACCTCGGGGTTGGCATCGGCGAAGGCCTTCACCGCGTCGGGGTTGGCCTTCTTGGTGTCGGGGTCGACCGCGAGGGATTGCAGGCGCCCCAGCATCTGCTGCGGCGTGGCAGCGCCGAACACAGGCGCCGAGATGTTGCCCATCTGCCATGTCTCGCCGCCAGGCAGGTCGAATTGCAGCGCCATGTTGCGCTGGCTGCGGGCGTTGTCTGGCGCCTTGGGGTTGCCGCCACCCACCGAAAACCGTGCCACCACCGGCACCGGTTTGCCACTGAATGCAGACGCAACCGACAGCGCGCGGCCTTCAGCGCTGCCCACGAACTCACCGGCGGCACAGACGCCTTTGGCGCCTGAGCGGCGAAAGCCTTCGAACTTGCCGCCGGCACGCTCGAACGCGTCGACCATCGTCACCGGGCTGACTTGCGCCAGGGCCTGAGGGGCCAGCGTGGCGCTGGCGCAAAGCAAGGCGGGCAGCGCCAGGACACGGGCGAAGGGGGGCAGGTTCATGGTCATCTCCAGGGTGTTGGTGGGTGTGGGTGTGGGTGCAGGGCGCCGTCAGACGCGGTGCTTCTTGAACCAGTCGCCGGCCAGCTTCTGGGCATAGCTGGCGGCGGCCTTGTCGTAGGACGGCCGGTAGTCGGCATTGAAACCGTGGTCGACATTCGGGAAGACGACGATCTCCGAGCCGCTGCCGCTCTTGTTGATCAAGCCACGCATCTTGGCGATGGTGTCTTGCTTGACGAAGGCGTCGATGCCCGAATACAGGCCCAGCACTGGCACCTTCAGCGATTCGGCGAAGTCGATCGGGTCCTGCGGGCGCAGGTCGGGCGCTTTCAGGCCTTCGAGCAGGCCGTAATAGGCCACGGCGGCGTTCAGGCTCGGGTTGTGGCGTGCGTACACCCAGGCTGTGCGGCCGCCCCAGCAATAGCCCACCAAGCCGGTGCGCTTGGCGTCGGCCCGGCCGCTGGCCCGCGCAAATGCGAGCGCGGCGTCAAGGTCAGCACAGACCTGGGCGTCCGGCACCTTGGAGACCACTTGCGACAGGATGCTGGGGATGTCGGTCATCTTCGACACATCACCCTGGCGTGCAAACAGCTCGGGCGCGATGGCGTGGTAGCCCAGCTTGGCGTAGCGGCGGCACATGTCCTTGATGTGCTCATGCACACCGAAGATCTCTTGCACCACCAGCATCACCGGGTGCTTGCCTGGCGCCGCCGGCATGGCGCGGTAGGCCGGCATGCGGCCGTCGGCCACCGGCACGCTGACCTCACCGGCGACCAGCCCCTTGGTGTCGGTGGTGATGGCTTGCGCCAGCACAGGATTGGAGGCGACGGCAAAGCCCGAAGCCAACGATGTCATGACGAAGCTGCGGCGCGAAGGGCCAGCAGCGGTGTCGCGGCGAGCCGCGCCGGGGTTCTGGAAATCGATCGGCTGCAAGCCGTAGTTCATCAGTGTCATGGGATTCCTTGGTCGAGGTGGGTGGGAGAAGGCAAGGGGGTCGGGGCATCGGCCGGGCGAGCGGCCCGGCGCCGCTGTGTCATGCAGCGGCCGCGGCCAAGGCCGCGCGCAAGGCATGCAACTGCTGGCTCAGGGCCTGGCGTTGCGCAGGCGAACATTGGGTGCGGCAGGCCACCTGCGCATGCACCGCATGCATCTTGTGTTGCAGGCTGCGCCCGGCCGGTGTGAGGCTGATCAGCACCACGCGCTCGTCGGTGCTGCTGCGCTGGCGCAACAGCAGGCCACGTGCGACCAGCTTGCGCAACAGCGGTACCAGGGTGCCGGAGTCCAGTGCCACGGCATGCGCCAACGCGCCGGCGCTGAGTTCACCGTGCTGCCAGAGCGCCAGCATCACCACGTACTGCGGGTAGGTCAGCCCCAATGGGGCCAGCAGGGGCCGGTAGGTCTTGGTCATCGCCAGCGACGCCGCATACAGCGCAAAGCACAGCTGGTTGTCGAGCAGGAGACCTGCGGTGGGCGAGGCTTTTGGCATGTTGGGCGCGGTGGCGCTGTCGGTGGCGCTGTCGGTGGCAGAAAATGTAGCATCAAAGTATCTTGTACCAAAGATAAATACTGCGTCATCGAGTTCGCACCGGCTTGCTGGACGGGCCCGGCGTGCACGAGCGTCTGAGGCCCGGCCGGGCCGGCATGCAGAATCAGCGCCAGCATGCACGCCACAACGCTTCGCCATGTGCTGGTGCTGGGCACCGCATGGGCCAATGCCCGCAAGCAGCATGCCGCCCGCATGATCGGCGGCATGCTGGCCGAAGGCCGCTTCGGCCTGGTGTGCGGCGACTCGCCGGGCATCGACCGCTGGGTGGCCGAGAGCTACAGCACCACACTGGCGCGCCTGGGGCAGCCGCTGGACGGGCACTTCACGCAACTGGCGATGGGCGCTGCACGCTTCTGGCGGCGTGGCGGCCCGCCCTGGGGCCACCACCGTGCGCCGGCCGGCTGCCGGGTTCACGTCACCTCAGTCGAAGCCTGGAAGGGTGAAGCCGTGGCACGCTGCGATGCCGCCGTGATGGTCGGTGGTGGGCGCGGCGCGCTGGACATTGCGCAGCGTTGCATCGCCCATGGCAAACCGGTGTTCCCGCTGCCGTTTCACGGCGGCCTCACCGGCAACGCCGATTCGGTGTTCCAGGCCATCCTGCGCGGCTGGGGCGACCACCCGGTGCCGGGCTTGAGCCGGGGCCAGTTTCTGCGGCTGGCCGAGCCCTGGGTGCTGGGCACCGGCCCGCTGGGCACGTTGCTGCGTGGCACGCTGGCCGACGTGCCGGAGGTGTTTGTGTCCTACCGCCGCAGCGACGCGCCATCGGCCGCTGGCCGGCTGGCGGCCGCCTTGCAAGAGCAACTGGGCCGCCGCCGTGTGTTTCTGGACCTTGAAGGCATCCGCCCGGCGCAGGCCTGGGCCGACTCGATCGACGCGGCGCTGCAGCACTGCCATGTGGGCGTGGTGGTGATCGGCCCGCACTGGCTGGCAAGCGCCAGTGACGGTGGCCCGGCGCGGCTGCACCGCAGCGGCGATGTGGTGCGCCACGAGGTGGCGCAGCTGCTGGCCAGCGGCAAGCCGGTGCTGCCGGTGCTGGTGGACGGCGCGCGCCTGCCCGAGGCTGACGCGCTGCCGGCCGACCTGGCATTGTTGCCCCGGCTGCAGGCGCTGAGCATCGGCCATGGTGACTGGGACGTGATGTTCGGGCAATTGATGCGCAGCATTGACGCGGCGCTGGCGCAGGCCAGTGCGGCGTGACAAGGCCCGCAGCAACAAAGGCGGCCGGCCCTGGATGCCTCTCAAGAAACAGAACCTCCGGCGCTGCGGACTGTGGCGGGCGCTCGGCTCCGCCTGCGGCAATGGCGCGGCGGCGGCAAGCGCTGCTGCATTCGATCAGCCTGGCGGCAAGGCCGAGGCCGTGGGGTCGTTCAGGGCTTGGCACGCGAACACACGGGCCAGATCGCGGCATGCGCAAGATGGTGCCCGCGCCTCGCGTGCCAAGCCCTGCCCGACCCCACGACCTCGACCTTGTGCAAGCAGTTGTGGACTTCGGCGAACTGAACCCCCAACTGACTTGGCGCCAGCCGCAGCGCGCCACGGCGG
>JANNMP010000692.1:0-2832 GCA_031398015.1 Burkholderiaceae bacterium | reverse complement strand
GCCCACTTGACCCGCAGCGGCATGATGCGCGGCTGGCCGGTCTCGCGCGCGGCCTCGTCGATGGCCGCCAGCACCTTGACCAGCGCGTCGGCCCGTTCGCGGCCCGATGCGAAGCGCTGTGCCGGCGCCTTGGCCAGGCAGCGGTCGACGATGCGGCGCAGCGCCGCCGGCACGTCGGGGCGCAGCTGGGTCAGTGGCATGGGGTGCTCGTTGGCGATCTTGGTGGCCACCGCCACCAGGCTGTCGCCGCGGAACGGCCGTTCGCCGGCCAGCATCTGGTACAGCACGATGCCGGCCGAGAACAGATCCGAGCGGCCATCGAGCTTGTCGCCGCGGGTCTGCTCGGGCGACATGTATTGCGGCGTGCCGAGCACCGCACCCACCTGAGTGCGCTGGAGGCCACCGTCGTCCATGTGGGCGATGCCGAAATCGGTGACCTTCACAGTCTTCTGGTCGGCCAGCAGCATGATGTTGCCGGGCTTGATGTCGCGGTGCACGATGCCGCGCGTGTGGGCGTAGTCCAGCGCGCGGGCCAGTTGCAGCGCGATGACCACGGCATCGCGCAGCGGCAACTGTTTGGTCTACTCCAGCAGCTCGGCCAGCGGCATGCCGACGATCAGCTCCATCGCCATGTAGGGCCGGCCGGCGATCTCACCGACGTCATGCACGACGACGATGTTCGGGTGCTGCAGGCCGCCGGCGGCGCGTGCCTCGCGCAGGAAACGGGCGTGGCACTCTTCGTCTTCGGCCAGCGAGGCATGCAGGAACTTGATGGCCACGCTGCGCCCGATCTGCGGGTCATGCGCACGGAACACCGTGGCCATGCCACCACGGCCCAGGCGCGACTGGATCAGGTAGCGACCCACCTGCCGCACGGCCGGTTCAGCACTGTCTTGCGCCGGCATCGCCTGCGACGCGATGCCAGGCAGCGTGTGGCCCGGCAATGTGCCGGTGGCAGCGCTGGCTGCGTTGGTTGAGCCGGGTGAGCTGGGTGAGCTGGGTGAACTGGGTAAGGGCGCTGGTGTGGCGGCTGGGCGCGCCGACGCCAGGCCCGCCAGGCCGTCAAGCGCGCCGGGGCGCACCTGGGTGGCGTCATCGTCGACCGGTGGCGCTGCGGTCACACGTGTGACCTCGTCATCGCGCTCGTGCGCGCTGCGCCCGGTGGGCGGATCGTGCGGCGGGTTCACAACGGGCGCACCTCCACCGGCTGCTGGAAGACGCTGGCATACAAGGGCTTGCCGTCAACGGGCTCGCACAGGCCCGGGATGTAGAGCTGGCGCACGGCCACATGCTGGGTGGGGACCCAGCGTGTGCCGCGGTCGTCACCGGCGGCCGCTGCGTGTGCCGACCCCTGTGCCGGCTTGCCCAGGCCGGTGTAGGCGCGCAAGGGCTGACGCACCAGGGCACGCACCAGCAGGTCAACACGTGTCCAGGCATAGGGCAGCGCGAGCATCAGGCGCGCGGCGTCATGCAGGCTGTGGCCATGGTCGGTGCCGAAGCGGCGGATGAGCGAGAAGTTCTCGAAGTCCAACCACCAGCCGCCGCCCAGCTGCGCCGCCTGCGACGAACTGCTGCTGGCGAAGCGGTAGCAGTACTGGCCGGCGGGCAGGCGGGTGGGCTGCGGGCGCGCGATGCCACCGCTGCCGACGGCCTGGCCGTCTTGGAACCAGCGCTCGGTGTCAAAGCCGGCGGCGATGATGCGCCAGTGCGGCTGGGCGAAAAAGGTGGCGTTGGCGGGGGTGGACATGGGCGGAGCCTTGGGCCATGCAAGAGCTCGACGATGGTGTCCTGGGAGGCTGGCGTGGGCAATGTCCGAAGGTCACGCGGCCATGCTGGCGGCAGCGGGCCGGACGCCCCCCCTGTCTGAAATGGTGACTAGGGGTTGAGCTGCATCCCGCGTCGCGCGAAGGTGTGTGCCTCACTTCACGGAGACCGACATGGCAACCATCAAGCGCACCGAAGTCGTCACCCTGGACGGACTGAATGCGGCGATCGACAAGGCCGTGGATCTGGCCGCCAAGCGCCACGGCGCGCAGTTCGAGCCCGGCACGGTGGCGATCAATTGGGAGATCTTCGGACGCCGGCTGAAGCTGCTGGACGCTGCCAAGCCGACGACGCGCCTGGAGCTGGCCAGCACGGTGGTGGCGGCGCTGAAGATGACCGGGCCCAAGCCCATCGTGCTGGGTGACGGCAAGTGGATTTTGGTCGGCTTCTGGGACCCGCAGCTGCCCGAGCGCATGGGCCTGCCCAAGTAGGCAGCGCCATGGCATCCATGGTGCCGGCCGGCGCCGGCTACGACTGCCCGAGTGCGCAGCCCGACATGGCCAACGCACGGCCGATCGGCCTGATTGCAGGCACGGCAGAGGAAGTGCGCATCGCGTTCTTCAAGAAGGATGCGCTGGCGCACTTCGACTGGCGTGCGCGCTTTGCCACACCCGAGGCCACGCATGTGCTGCGCTTCGGGGCGAGCTGCGAGGAACACCGCTGCGGCCACTTCAACGGCTCGACCTGTTCGCTGGGGCAGCGGGTGAACGAGCAGCTGGCCGCAGTGGTGCAGGCCCTGCCCAGCTGCCTGCTGCGGCCGGCATGCCGCTGGCATGCGGAGCAGGGGCCGGCGGTGTGCCTGAAGTGCCCGCAGGTGGCAACGATGGTGCCGACGACACAGCGGGCCTTGGCGGCGGTGGCCGCGGGTGGGTAGGTGGGGCAGGGCTGAGCGCGTTGCTCAGTTGGCGCGCCACTGGGCCCATTGCAGATCAGCGGCCTGGAAGTCGGCCCGCAGCGCGGCCTGCATGGCCGACACATCGGCTTCGGTCAGTGCTGCGGCTGCGGCTG
>JANNMP010000306.1:0-1566 GCA_031398015.1 Burkholderiaceae bacterium | reverse complement strand
GCCCAGGCGGTCAAGTTTGCGCAGCAGTTGCGGCAGCCGTTGGGGCAGCAGCGGCCCTTGCAGTTCGAGCCACCTGACGAAGTGCAGGCGCTGCTGGCCTCCGGCGGGCCGATCAGCATCGAGGCCGACCTGGTGTCGCTGGGCGCGTCGGCGGTGGTGTATTCGTCGGCCGTTGGCACCGCCATCAGCCTGGCAGGGCAGAACGCTGCGCCGGTGGCCGGCTTCTTCAACCTGGCCGGTGGCCAGGCACTGCAGGCACCGCTGGGCCGCTGGCTGCTGCATGCGCTGGACTCGGCTGACAACGCCAACGCCGGCTTCGAGCCAGGCGGCCTGGCGGCAGCGTTCTGGCAATACGGCGCCACGCCGGGCGTGACGCCGGTGGCCCAGGCCGGCAACGGCTTTTTGTTCAGCGCCACGCCGCAGTTGTCACTGCAGGGCAACCGGGTGGCCAGCAAGGTCTACGACGGTGGCACCGGCATTGATCTGGGTGAACTGGGCTTGGCGCTGGCCGGCCTGCGGCCCGGGCAGGCGGCGGTGGGCGCACCGGCTTTTGCCGACAAGAACGCCGGCAGCGGCAAGGCCCTGCTGCCGGCGGCGGGCGCGGCCGGCAACACCGTGGTGGGCGACGCTGGCCTGCCGATCCACGGCTATGCGGTCGATGCCGACAGCCTGCGCGCTGACATCCGGCCGCGTGGCTTGCAACTGGCGGCGGTGGTGGTGCCGGCCAAGGTGTACGACGGCAGCACCGCCGCAACACCCAGCGCCTGGACGCTGGCCGGCGTGCTGCCGGGTGACGTGGTGCAAGTGCAAGCCGGCACGGCACAGTTCAGCAGCGCTGGCGTGGGCAATGCCAAGCCTGTGCTGGCGCTGGTCAGCAGCCTGGGCGGTGCCGATGGCGGCAACTACAGCGCCCAGGCGTTGAGCCGGTCCACCAGCGCCGACATCACACCGGCCACGCTGCTGTACCAGGCCGACCCGTTGACGCTGCGCCTGGGCCAGCCGCTGCCGGCGCTGCGCGGCACGGTGGCGGGGTTTGTGGCCGGCGAGACGCTGGCCGGCGCCACCCAGGGTGTGCTGCGCTTTGACGCCGAGCTGGGGGCTGACGCGCTGCCGGGCCGCTATGCCATCGTTGGCAGCGGGCTCAGTGCGGCCAATTACCGCCTGCTGCAATCGCCGGCCAATAGCGCCGCGCTGGTGCTGCAGGGCGACGCCGAGGTCGTGGCTGGCATCGACCCGCGCATCAACACCGTGCTGGCCGGCCCGGCGCTGGGCGGCGTGCTCAGCCAGGCGCGCGCCAGCAGCCCGGGCATCGGCCGCGCGCTGGACGCGCTGCCGGTGCTGCAGGGTGGGCTGGGCGCGGCATGGGCCTTCGACGTGCTTGATCTGGACCGGCTGTCGGCCGCCGAACTGGCCACCGTGCTGGCCGCGCGGGATGCCTACAAGGCCGCGTTGTTCCGGGCCGTGACCGACGAGCTGGCCGCCAACCCGGCCGCTGCCGATGCCCCTGGTTGCGCCACGCCGCAGCAGGCGGCTGGCGGCCAGTGCCTGGTGGTCAACACCCTGGGC
>JANNMP010000690.1:0-23148 GCA_031398015.1 Burkholderiaceae bacterium | reverse complement strand
GCAAGAACTACACCAAGACCCAGCCGCTGCAGTTTGACGAATTTGCGCCGCTGATGGCCTGGTGGGCCGACCGGCAGGAGGGTGAGCAGGCCTGGAAAGTGCCTGCTGCCGAGCTGCTGGCGGCCAACTGCAACCTGGACCTCAAGAACCCGCGCGCGGCGGATGACATCGCCCACCGCGCGCCGGAGGAACTGGTGGCCAGCATCCTGGAGAAAGAGGCGGAGATCACGCGGATCTTGGGGCGGATTCAGGGGTTGTTGACGCGGGGGGTGGCGTGAGCGGTTCGGCGAACGGCTGGCCCCGGGTGAGGCTGGGCGATGTCTTGGCGCGGTCCACGGAAACCGTTGAACCGACAGTCGACCAGGAGTACCGCGAGATCACCGTTCGCCTTTGGGGCAAAGGCGTGGTGGAACGTGGTCGCCTGCTCGGCGCCAGCTTGAGCGGCAGACGCTTTGTGGCGCGCGTCGGTCAGTTCATTGCCTCGCGCATAGATGCGCGCAATGGCGCTATGGGACTGGTGCCTGCGAGCCTGGATGGCGCACTGGTCAGCAACGATTTCCCGCTATTCGATGTTCGCGCTGAGTGCCTGTTGCCTGGTTACCTCGGCTGGATATGCCGCACGGCATCGTTCGTTGAACTCTGCTCGCGCGCCAGCGAGGGAACGACAAATCGCGTGCGCCTGAAGGGAGGTGACTTTCTCGGGCTCGAGATTGCGTTGCCGCCACTGCCCGAACAGCAGCGCATCGTGACGCAAATCAACTCCTTGGCTGCGGAAATCAATGCGGCAAGAGTCCTTGGGGACAGAGCCGATTTGGAAAGCACCGGCATCATCGGTGCCACGCTCAACCGCCTGATTCCTTCACTTTCCGAGTGGCCAACGAGTCAACTTGGGACTGTTGCGACGATCCGTTCCGGTGTCACGCTTGGGCGAAGCCTTGAAGGGGAGACGGTTTCGCTGCCGTACTTGCGCGTTGCAAATGTTCAGGACGGCTGGCTTGACCTTTCGAACGTCAAGCGCGTCAGTGTGTTGCCTACCGAAGTAACCAAGTGGCGCCTTGAACCCGGTGACTTGCTGATGACGGAGGGCGGCGATTGGGACAAGCTCGGGCGCTGCGCCGTTTGGTCCAGCGAAGTTGCCGACTGTATTCACCAGAACCACATCTTCTGCGTGCGTGCGGATCTGAATCGACTTCTTCCGACGTACCTTGCCGCATACATCGGCTCACCGACCGGCAAGGCGTACTTCCAATCCTGCGCGAAGCAGACGACCAACCTAGCGTCTATCAACCAGCGCCAATTGCGCGCGTTTCCTGTTGCCGTTCCGCCATTGGATGTGCAGGCTGACCTCATCGCCAACGTCAACAGAGTTCGCGCGGAGGTCATTGAGCTGGGGCGTGTACAAGCCAGGGTCCGGGCGCGTATCGATGCCTTGCTGCCCGCCATCCTCGACCGCGCCTTCGCCGGCGCGCTGTAGCCACGCTCAGGCGGCGCGCAGCCCGGCCCAGTCGAGGATGTGGTCGGCCAGCCTCTCGCCATCCGCTTCCACCTCCACCCGGCAATTGCGCGGTGCCCGGCATGCCACGTAGTCGATGGCCCGGTCAATCGCCCGCAACTGCCCCCCGTCGCGTAAGCGTTGGGGCCTGGCGATGAACAGGCCCAGACGCTGCAGCTGCCGCGCTTCGGCAGCTACTTGCACGTCCAACAGCGCACGCATCAGCTTGCTCTCGGTCACGCCCACTGAAAAGTCGGCGGATTCCAGGGCCCCGGCGGCACCCGGCGGCTGCAGTGGCACACACACCTGGCGCGGCCCACGCGCAGTTTCAACCGTCGTCATCGGGGTGTTGGCCAGGATGTCGTCGGCGTGCTCGGGCACACGCAGCTTGATGACGTTGCCGACCTCGCGCCACAGCGCATCTGTAGTGCGCGGCTCGCCCACCTTTGCCCTGTCGGGCCTCGGCGCAGCGGCAGGCACCATGCGCGCAAACAACTGGTCCAGGTACTGTTCTGCCGGCATGCCGAAGAACGGCTGCGGCGTGGTGAACAACACGCTGGCGCTGGCAGACATTGCCTCGCCGCTGAGTGCAGCCGCGCGCCCGAAGTCAACCAGCACCTCGATCAGTTCAACCACCTCGCGCCCGTACAGGGCTTCGAGCCGGCCGAAGTCAGCCAGCATGCGCACATGGCGCCGGGCATCGGGCGTGACGACGGCCACGCCCACATTGATGCGCTCACCGGCAATCAGGTCAGGCTCGACCTGGATCACGAAGGCCTGTCCGGCCTCGGGCCCAGGGAGCCCCGCGTTGCCTCGGGTACGGGCCAGCAGTTCGAGGTTCATACCAGCATCCTCACACGTTCACGCAGCCACTGCGCCGTCATCGCGGCGCGGGTTTCGACCCAGCGCTGCCAGTTGTCGCCCACCCGGGCATCCAGCCAGGGCCGCAGGTTGTCAATCTCCCCGGCACACTGCCGATGGCACTCGGGCAACCGCTGCGCAGCATGAACCAACGCGGCCTTCATTGGCAAGGGCAGTTCGCCAGGCTGAAACAATTCTTCGAGCAGCCTGTTGGCGTACCAGGCCTCAGCGCCGCTGAAGTCGAGGTCGTGCATGTCGGCGCCACCGAAGCAGTCGCTGTGGTCGATCGGCACGATGCGCCCGCCAGTTGCCAGCAACAGGTTGTTGGCATGCCGGTCGACGTTGGCCAGCCATTCGTCGAAGGCCACACAAGCCGCGAAGCCTGGCCACGACATCAGGCGCTTGCGGATGACGTCGATGGCGCCACCCAGCGCATCAGCCAGGCCGATGGCGGCCACCCCGTACCCCTGGGCAACCGGCGCGCAGGCAAAGCACGGCACATTGCCGTTGTGATGCGCGAACACAGCCGTCGGGAACAAGGCTTGCAAGACCGAAAGCGGCACCCACAACAGACCTCCAGGCGGTGCGCCAATGGCGGCGCGGCGTGCCATCAGGCTGCCGGCCGTCTCATTGAAAAGCAGACGTTCCTGTCCAGCCTCAAACGCCTTGACGTAGGCCGTTGCGAGCTGGGTGCCCAGGCGCACCTGCGCGAGATGCGTCTTGGCACGGACACCTGAAGTGATCACGCGCATCGGGCCCACATAACTTCCGTCCAACCACATGGCGCGTTGGCCTCCCTGCCTGCTGCCAGTGCAATGTTAGTCGCCGCACCCAGCATCGCCACAGAACGGCCCGGCACCTATCGCGCCCTTTGAAAAACTTGTTTTGACCAGCGCCAGCCGGCTTTCTACAGTCAGACTCCGCTTGACCTTCCACAGCCAGGAGACCCGCATGACCGAACTTGCCGAACTCAATGCCCCCAGCGCGGCCGATGCCTGCCCGTTTGCACAGGGCGCGCGCCACCAGGCCGTGGCCGGTGCCCGCACCAATGCCGCCTGGTGGCCGAACCAGCTGAACCTGAAAATCCTGCACGACCACGCGGCCAAGTCCAACCCGATGGCCAAGGGTTTCAACTATGCCGAGGCCTTCAAGACGCTGGACCTGGATGCGGTGATCGCTGACCTGCGCGCGCTGATGACCGATTCGCAAGACTGGTGGCCGGCCGATTTCGGCCATTACGGCCCGCTCTTTGTGCGCATGACCTGGCATGCCGCCGGCACCTACCGCATTGCCGACGGCCGTGGCGGCGCCGGCAGCGGCGCGCAGCGTTTTGCACCGCTCAACAGCTGGCCCGACAACGGCAACCTCGACAAGGCACGCCGCCTGCTGTGGCCCATCAAGCAGAAGTACGGCGCCAAGCTGTCCTGGGCCGACCTGATGGTGCTGGCCGGCAACGTCGCGCTGGATTCGATGGGCCTGAAGACCTTCGGCTTCGGTGGCGGCCGGCCCGACATCTGGGAGCCCGAGGACGACATCTACTGGGGCCCCGAGACCAAGTGGCTGGCCAACAGCAAGGAACCCAACAGCCGCTACCGTGGCGACCGCCAGCTCGACAACCCGCTGGGCGCCGTGCAGATGGGCCTGATCTACGTCAACCCCGAGGGCCCCGACGGCAACCCCGACCCGGTGGCATCGGGCCGCGACATCCGCGAGACCTTTGCCCGCATGGCGATGGACGACGAAGAGACCGTGGCCCTGGTGGCCGGCGGCCACACCTTCGGCAAGGCCCATGGCGCGGGTGACGCCAAGCTGGTCGGTTCAGAGCCCGAAGGTGCGTCGCTCGAAGAGCAGGGCCTGGGCTGGAAAAACAGCTTCGGCAGCGGCAAGGCCGGCCACGCCATCACCAGCGGCATCGAAGGCGCCTGGAAGCCCAACCCCACCACCTGGGACAACGGCTACTTCGAAACCCTGTTCGGCCATGAATGGGAGTTGACCAAGAGCCCCGCCGGCGCCAACCAGTGGAAGCCCAAGGGCGATGCCGGTGCCGGCACCGTGGTGGATGCGCACGATCCAACCAAGCGCCACCAGCCGATGATGACCACCGCCGACATGGCGCTGCGCATGGACCCGATCTACGAGCCGATTTCGCGCCGCTTCCTGCAGAACCCGCAGGCGCTGGCCGACGCCTTTGCGCGTGCCTGGTTCAAGCTCACCCACCGCGACATGGGCCCGCGCAGCCGCTACCTGGGCAAGCTGGTGCCGGCCGAAGTGCTGATCTGGCAAGACCCGGTGCCGGCGGTGGACCACCCGCTGGTCGACGCGAGCGACATCGCCGCGCTGAAGGCCCGGGTGCTGGCCGCTGGCCTGAGCACGGCGCAGCTGGTGGGCACGGCCTGGGCGTCGGCGTCCACCTTCCGTGGCAGCGACAAGCGCGGCGGCGCCAACGGCGCACGCATCCGCCTGGCACCGCAGAAAGACTGGGCGGTGAACCAGCCCGCCGAGCTGGCCAAGGTGCTGGCGGCGCTGGAGGCGGTGCAGGCCGAGTTCAACGGCGCCCAAGCCGGTGGCAAGCGCATCTCGATGGCCGACCTGATCGTGCTGGCCGGCAGCGCTGCGGTGGAGAACGCGGCCAAGGCGGCCGGTGTGGCGGTGAGCGTGCCGTTCAGCCCCGGGCGCACCGATGCCAGCCAGGCGCAGACCGACGTCGAGTCGTTTGCCGCACTGGAGCCGATGGCCGATGGCTTCCGCAACTACCAGCGCAGTAATCTGCAGGCATCCCCTGCCGAGCTGCTGGTGGACCGCGCCAACCTGCTGACGCTGAGCGCGCCCGAAATGACCGTGCTGGTGGGCGGCCTGCGGGCACTTGGCGCCAACGCGGGCCAAGCGGCGCACGGCGTGTTCACGCAACGGCCGGGCACGCTGACGAATGACTATTTCGTCAACCTGCTCGACATGCGCAACACCTGGGCCAAGTCCGCTGCGGATCCGGCGGTGCTGGAAGGGCGTGACCGCGCCACGGGCAACGTGAAGTGGACCGGCACCGTGGTCGACCTGGTGTTCGGCAGCAACGCGCAACTGCGCTCACTGGCCGAGGTGTATGCCAGCAGCGACGCGCAGCAAGCCTTTGTCAACGACTTCGTCGCCGCCTGGGTCAAGGTGATGAACCTGGACCGCTTCGACTTGGCTTGAGAAAGGCGCCGCCAGCGCGGCCTGCGCTGGCGGCGCCCAGGGGTCGGTCGGCGCCAGGCCAGCAAAGCCGGGCACACTGCCAGCCCATGCCCGCGCCCGGCCCGCTGATCCAGCTGCACCAGGTTGACAAGACCTTCGCCTCGGGGCTGCAGGCGCTGCGCGATGTCTCGCTGCGCGTGGCCGCCGGTGAGTTCGTGGCGCTGCTGGGCCCGTCGGGCTGCGGCAAGAGCACGGTGCTGCGGCTGGCTGCCGGGCTGAACACGGCAACGGCCGGCAGTGTGTCGGCGCCGGCGCTGGCCGCCGGCAACAGCAGCGCCACCGCCTTCGTGTTCCAGGAGCCCACGCTGATGCCCTGGGCCACGGTGTTCGACAACGTCTGGCTGCCGCTGCGCCTGCAAGGCCAGCGCCGTGCCCAGGCGGCGCCGGCGGTGCAGGGTGTGCTGGCGCGTGTTGGCCTGGCCGACTTTGCCGATGCCCACCCGGCGCAACTGTCAGGCGGCATGAAGATGCGCGCCTCGATCGCCCGTGCATTGGTCACGCGGCCGCGCGTGTTGCTGATGGACGAACCGTTTGCCGCGCTCGACGACATCACCCGCCAGGCGCTGAATGCCGACCTGCTGCGCTGGTGGCAGCCGCGCGGCGACGCCGCCACCGACATGGCCGCGCTGTTCGTCACCCACAGCGTGGCTGAAGCCGTGTTCCTGAGCCAGCGGGTGCTGGTGATGGCCGCGCGCCCCCGGGCCGGGTGGTGGCCGAGCTGCACATCACCGAGCCTTACCCGCGCGCGCCGGGCTTTCGCCACAGCGCGGCCTACAGCGACGCCTGCCGCCGGCTGGGCGACGCGCTGCAGCAAGCGCACGCTGCATGACCGCAGCCTGGCGCGCCTGGACCCTGCCAACACTGGTGCTGCTGGGCCTGCTGGGCGCCTGGGAGCTGCTGGTGCGCTGGGCCCAGATCCCCGCCTACACCCTGCCCGCGCCCAGCCTGGTTGCCAGCACGCTGGTGGCCAACTTCGGCTCGCTGGCCGGCAGCTGGTGGGTGACGCTGAAGATCACGCTGGGCGCGCTGGCCTTGGCCTGCGCCGGCGGCGTGTTGATCGCGGCGGTGTTTTCGCTGTCGCCCACCATCGAGCGGGCGTTGTTCCCGGTGGCGGTGGTGCTGCAGGTCACCCCCATCGTGGCGGTGGCGCCGCTGATTCTGATCTACGTGGAAAGCACCACCGCCGCGCTGCTGCTGTGCGCCTGGATCGTGGCCTTCTTCCCGATCCTGTCGAACACGGTGATCGGCCTGCGCGCGGCCGATGCCAACCTGCGCGACCTGTTCCGCCTGTACTGCGCCACGCCCTGGCAACGCCTGCGCCTGCTGCGCCTGCCGGCGGCGCTGCCGTACTTCGTGGCGGGGCTGAAGATCTCGGGCGGCTTGAGCCTGATCGGCGCGGTAACGGCCGAGATGGTGGCCGGTGCCGCAGGGCGCGACACCGGCCTGGCATCGCGCATCCTGGAGGCCAGCTTTCGCACCGAGACGCCGAAGATGTTTGCCGCGCTCACCCTGCTGGTGCTCACCGGCGTGCTGATCTTCGGCCTGTTCAACGCCGCCTCACGCTGGCTGTTGGGGCCGTGGCATGCTTCCGAGTCACAACGCCCGTATTGACCGAGGACCCAGACCATGCGCACAAGATTCACGCTGCTGGCAGCTGCTGCGCTGTGCAGCAGCGCCGCACTCGCCCAAGACAAAGTGACCTTCGCCACCAACTGGAAAGCCCAGGCCGCGCACGGCGGCTTCTACCAGGCGCTGGCCGACGGCACCTACAAGAAGTTTGGCCTGGACGTGACGATCCAGCCCGGCGGCCCGCAAGTGAACAACCGGCCGCTGCTGCCGGCCGGGCGCATCGACTTTTTGATGACCGGCAACCTGCTGCACAGCTTCGACAACGTCAAGAACAAGGTGCCCACCATCGTGGTGGCGGCCATGTTCCAGAAAGATCCACAGGCCCTGATGGCCCACCCCGGCCAGGGCTACGACAAGTTCGAGTCATTGAAGAACGCACCGCTGGCCCTGGTGGCCAAAGACGGCCAGTTCAGCTGGTGGCAGTGGCTGAAGGTGACGCACGGCTTCAAGGATGAAGCACTCAAGCCCTACAACTACAACCTGGCACCGTTCCTGGCCAACCCCAAGGCGATCCAGCAGGGCTATTCGGTGGCCGAGCCGATCTATGTGGAAAACCAAGGCAAGTTCAAGCCGGTGGTGCACCTGCTGGCCGACCACGGCTTTTCCACCTACAGCACGGTGATCGAGGCGCGCACCGAGACGGTCAAGGCCAAGCCCGACCTGGTGCAACGCTTTGTCGATGCGTCGGCCATCGGCTGGGTGAACTACCTGTACGGCAACCGCGCTGCCGCCAACGCCGCGATGATCAAGGACAACCCCGAAATGACGGCCGCCGAGATGGAGGCCAGCGTGGCGCTGATGAAGGCCCAGGGCATCGTTGATTCAGGCGAGGCCGCCACCAAGGGCGTGGGCGCGATGAGCGCCGGGCGCATCGCCGACTTCTACAACCAGATGGTCAAGGCCGGCCTGTACAAGGCTGGTGAGGTGGACCTGGCCCAGGTGGCCACGTTCCAGTTCGTCAACAAGGGCGTGGGCCAGGACTTGAAGGCCAAGCTCGGCGGCAAGTGAGCCACGCGAGCATTCACCCCATCCAACCAGGACACCGCATGGCCAAAGCCAAAGCCCCAAAAACACCAAAGACCAGCATGCCGTTGCCCGGCCCCAGCGCCACGCCATCACGCATCAACATCGGCATCAGTGACCAGGACCGTGCCGCCATTGCCGGTGGCCTGAGCCAGCTGCTGGCCGACACCTACACGCTGTACCTGACCACCCACAACTTCCACTGGAACGTGACCGGGCCGATGTTCAACACCCTGCACACCATGTTCATGGTGCAGTACACCGAGCTGTGGAACGCGGTCGATCCAGTGGCCGAGCGCATCCGCTCGCTGGGCCATGTGGCGCCGGGCTCGTATGCGCAGTTTGCAGCGCTGTCGAGCCTGCCCGATGCGCCCATCACCCCACCCAGGGCGCTGGCGATGGTGAAGGTGCTGGTCGATGGCCATGAGGCGGTGGCACGCACCGCGCGCGGCATCTTCCCGCTGGCGGACAAGGCCGGCGACGAGCCCACCGCCGACTTGCTGACCCAGCGCCTGACGGTGCATGAGCAGACCGCCTGGATGCTGCGCAGCCTGCTGGAGGAGTAGCGCGCGCGCAGCTCGGGCATGCAGGCTGGCGTTCCAGCAGTACCTGGCCGATTGCAGCGCAGACCGGCGGCGACTCAGGTCTGAGACAGCAGGGCTGTCAGTGCATCGCGCAGCAGTGGCAGTTCGGTGGAAACAATGTCCCACACGGTATCGGCATCGATGCCCAGGTAGGCTGCGCCAGGCGGTTTCGGGTGCCGACGATTTGGCGCCACGGAATGTCGGGGGCCAGTGCGCGCAGTGGCGCCGGCACATGGGTGCACGCCTCGCCGATCAGTTCGATGTTGCGCAGCGTCGCGTCGTAACGCATGCGATCGGCCAGCAACCCAGGCTGGTCAAACCCATGTGTGTAGCCCAGCGCGATGTTGCAGAACTCCAGCATGTCCTCGACATACAGCCGGGGATCGCGGTCCTGATTTGCCGCATCAGACGGCGATGGCATCGCGTTCGACATAGGGCCGCAGGCGTTCCCGCAGCGCCTTGTCAGTGACAAGGTCCACCGGTCGATTCAGCAGATCTTCCAGGTAGAACTGGACGCCGAAGTAGCGCTTGGCCGTGGCCGGACCATCAAATCCGACCAGCACATCCACGTCACTGTCGGCCTCAGCGGTGTCGCGCGCCATGCTGCCGAACAGGCGCAACTGCTGAACGCCGAAGCGTTCGCGAAGCACTGGCAGGTGTTCGCGCAGCAGGGACAGGACAGCGGCGCGGTTCATGCCTGAATCATGCCGCAAGCCGGTGATGCACGGTGGCGGGTCACGCCGTCGGTTCACCTGTGGCCGGCGTCAGGTTGAACGCCTGCTGCGCGGGCGCTGTCGCTGGTTGGTGACCCGCTGGGAAAAAGACACCTTGCGTGTGCAGCGCCAACTCCGAGAGCAGCGGCCCGCTGCAGATGCGGTCCAGCAGGACGCAGTTCTGGCCAACCTGGCGGCGGCCCATGGTGGCCACGAAGCGATGCACGCCCGCTTCCGAAGCACAGCCGTGCACTGGCCAGTGCGGCACTCACCACCCTGGCTGCCAAGGTGGTGGCGCCGCTGCTGCGCTGCAATCAGCGCGCGGCTCACGCCAGCAGTCGGCCGATCAGCGCGGGCAGTTCGTCCACCGTGTGCTCTTTGTGCAGTACCGCGCGCACGCCCAGGGCCAGCGCCTGCGTGCGCAGGTCGTCGGGCAGGTGGCCCGAGCTCAGCACCACCGGCAGGCCCGGGCGGGCGGCCAATGCGGCACGTGCCACGTCAATGCCCGAGCCGTCGGGCATGTTGAAGTCGGTCACCAGCAGGTCAATGGGCTGGGCCGCATCGGCCAGCGCCTGCATGGCCGGCGCGGCGCCGCCCAGCACCGTGGCGCGGTAGCCGGCACGCTGCAGCAACTGCTGCACCATCAGCTGCATCACTTCGTCGTCATCGACATACAGCACATGCTGGCCACTGCCCGGCGTGGGTGGCAGCGTATTGCCAGGCAGCGGTTGCGGCAGCAGGCTGTCGGCCAGCGGCAGGTACACATCAAAGCGGCTGCCCTGGCCGGGCTGGCTGTGCACCACGATCTCGCCCTGGTGGGCGGCCACGATGCCATGCGCCACCGCCAGGCCCAGCCCGGTGCCCTGGCCGATGGGCTTGGTGGTGAAGAAGGGCTCGAAGATGCGGGCCTGGGTGGCCTCGTCCATGCCGGCGCCGTTGTCCTCGACCTGCAGCAGCGCAAAGCGGCCGCTGACCAGCTGCGCCGCTTGGCCGCTGGGCCCGGCGCCCAGCGCCACCACCCGCAGGCGCACCTGGATGCGGCCGGCGCTGCGTTGGCGCAGATCGGGGCCGCCCAGCGCGTGCCAGGCGTTGGTGCACAGGTTCATCAGCACCTGCTGGATCTGGGTGGCGTCGGCCAGCACGTTGATGTCTTGCGTTGGCCCGGCGTCTGGCCCGAAGTCGGCTTCGATCTGCAGGCCCGCTGGCAGCGTGGCGCGCAACAGGGCCAGCGTCTCTTCGACCAAGGGCCGCAGCGTCAGCCGCACCCGCGCCTGCGGCCCACGCCGGCTGAACGCCAGGATCTGCTGCACCAGCGTGCGGGCGCGCTGGCCGGCACGGCTGATCTGCGCCAGGTTGGCCTGCACCGCGTGGCCGCTGGGCAAGCCCTGGCTGGCCAATGCCGCATTGCCCAGCAGGCCGCCCAGGATGTTGTTGAAGTCATGCGCAATGCCGCCGGCCAGGGTGCCGACGGCTTCCATCTTCTGCGCCGCGCGCAGCTGTGCTTCGAGCAGCTGGCGGGCTTGTTCGTCGGCCACGCGCTGGCTGATGTCGCGCACCACCACGCTGGCCAATTCCTGGCCGTCGGGGCCGGTGTAGATGGATGACGAAAACTCGGCCTCGAACACGCTGCCGTCGGCGCGGCACAGGCCGATCTGGCCCTTGACATGCCCCTGTTCTGCGCGCTCTTGCAGCAGCCGCTGCAGCCGTGGGTCATGGGCATCGACCAGGCCGCCGCGGCCGCGCGCGCGCAGCTCGGCCTCGCTGAGCCCGTACATCGCGCAGGCCGCCGGGTTGGCGGCCAGCACGGTGCCGTCGGGGCGGGTCTGCAGCACGCCGTCCAGGCTGCGCTCAAACAGCAAGCGGTAGCGGCTCTCGCTGCTGGCCAGTGACTGCTCGGCCAGTTTGCGCGCCGTGATGTCCACAAAGCTGACCACCACCTGGCGCAGGCTGCCGTCGGCATGGAACTGCGGGTGGGCATTGAGCAGCACCCACACCCGCGCGCTGCTGGCCGAGTGGTCGATGCCGCCCACCTGGTCGGTCAGGGCCTGGCCGCTGCGGATCACCCGCACCACCGGGTACTCGTCCACTGGCTTGGGCGAGCCGTCTTCGCGCACAAAGCGCCAGGCCGGGTCACGGGCCACCCGGCCTTGCATCTGCGCCACGCTCAGGCCCAGCAGGGCACTGGCGCGGGCATTGCACATCAACACCGAGGTGTCGGGCGCATGCACCACCACGCCGGCAAACAGGTGGTCGATCAGGAAGCGGTGCTGCGCTTCGCTGGCCAGCAAGGTCTGGTGCGCGTCGTGGTTGGCGCCGAGCATGTGGTTGAAGCGCGTGGCCACGGCCTGCAGCTCCAACGGGCCGGCCACATCGGCACGCGCGGCGGTGTCGCCTGCGGCCACCCGCGCGCTGGTGGCTGCCAGCGCCTGGATCGGCCGCACGATGCCCCGGCTCAACCGCCAGGCCAGGGCCAGCAGCAGCAACAGGCCCAGCGCACCGGCGGCCAGCGAGTTGCGCAACAGGCGCTGGTGGTGGGCCAGCACGGCCTGCTCGGGCACACCCACCACCACCCGCCAGTCGGTGCCCCGCACACTGCTGAACACGAACAGCCGGCGCACGCCGTCCAGGCCATCACCCACCAGCACGGCGTCGGGCCGGGCGCTGGCGGCGCGGGCGGCCAGCGCCGGTGGTGGTGGCTTGCCGAGCCATTCGGGCGCCGGCACCGAGCGCATCAACAAGGCGTCATTGCCGTCGATCACCGACACCATGGCCGGCATGTCTGCGGGCATCGGTGGTGGCATCACCAGACGCAGCAGTGTGGGCAAGTCCAGCGGCAGCACCAGCACGCCGACCAGCTGGCTGTCGGCACCACGCACCGGATAGGCCAGCGGCGCCGTCCAGCCGCCGGGCAGCGCTGCACGCATGGCCGGGCCTGTGCGCAGGCCGTCGCCCGCCTGGGCCTGCTTGAACCAGGCGCTGGCGCCCATCGGCACCGCCGCCAGCGCCTGCGCTGCGGTGCTGCAGCGCAGCCCGCCATCGGCGTCACGCCACTCCAGCGCGGCCAGGTCGGCGCTGAGGCGGCTGAACTCGGCCGCCAGCATGGCGCAAAGCATGCTGCTGGCATGCGGCTGGGCGGCGCGGCTGGCCAGCCTGGCCAGCTGCACATCACGCTCACGCAACAACAGGCCCAGGTTGCTGGCGACCTGCGTGGCCGTGGCGCGGATGCGCGCGGTGTTGGCCTCACGCTCGCTGTCCAGCACGGCAGCCAGCGCCCAGCCCACAGCCGCCGCCGTGGGCAGCACCACCACCAGCACGAGCAGCAGGATCTGGCTGCGGATGGTCAAGCGCTGCAGAAATCGAAGCGGTGGCGCCATGGATGCGGATTTGGCTGCCGTTGACGCCGGGCTTGGCGCCGACCCGGGCAAACCATGTTACGCCGGGGGTCCGGGCGAGAATCGAGGGTTGTCACCCGCCGCATACCCTGCGGCAAACCCGCCGCACAAGCGCCAACCCCATGCCTGCCGATCTGCCCACTGAAGTGCGCCGCCGCCGCACCTTCGCCATCATCAGCCACCCCGACGCCGGCAAGACCACGTTGACCGAAAAGTTGCTGCTGTTCAGCGGCGCGATCCAGATCGCCGGCAGCGTGAAGGCGCGCAAAGCCACGCGCCACGCCACCAGCGACTGGATGGAAATCGAGAAGCAGCGTGGCATCTCGGTGGCCTCATCCGTCATGCAGATGGAGTACCGCGGCTGCGTCATCAACCTGCTCGACACCCCCGGCCACCAGGATTTCAGCGAAGACACCTACCGCGTGCTCACCGCCGTGGACGCGGCGCTGATGGTGATCGACGCGGCCAACGGTGTCGAACCACAAACGCGACGCCTGCTGCAGGTGTGCCGGGCCCGCAACACGCCGATCCTCACCTTCGTCAACAAGATGGACCGCGAGGTGCAGGAGCCATTGAACCTGATGGACGAGATCGAGCGTGAGCTGGGCATGACGGTGGTGCCGTTCACCTGGCCGGTGGGCATGGGCAAGTTCTTTGGCGGCGTGATGGACTTGCGCAAGCAGCAGATGCGGGTGTTCAAGCCCGGCGAAGACCGCGCCGGAGGGGACGACGAGATCATCGACGGGCTGGCCAACCCGTTGCTGGCCCAGCGCTTTGGCCAGGCCTTTGAACAAGCCGCCGGCGAGACCGAGCTGGTGCGCGACGCCGCGCCGCCCTTCGACGAGGCTGAGTTCCTGGCCGGCCGCCAGACGCCGATGTTCTTTGGCTCGGCGGTGAACAACTTCGGCGTGCAAGAGGTGCTGGACGCGTTGGTCGACCTGGCGCCGCCGCCCGGTGAGCGCGCCGCGTTGCAGCGTGTCGTGCAGCCCAATGAGCCCAGGTTCAGCGGCGTGGTGTTCAAGATCCAGGCCAACATGGACCCCAGCCACCGCGACCGCATCGCCTTCCTGCGCGTGGCCAGCGGCCACTTCGAGCGTGGCATGAAGTTGCGCGTGGTGCGCTCGGGCAAAGAGCTGCGGCCCAGCACCGTGGTCAGCTTTCTCAGCCAGCGCCGTGAGTTGCTGGACGAGGCCTTTGCCGGCGACATCATCGGCATCCCCAACCACGGCGTGCTGCAGCTGGGCGACACCCTGACCGAGGGCGAGGCGCTGCAGTTCACCGGCCTGCCCTTCTTCGCGCCCGAGATGTTCCGCATGGTCGAGGTGGCCGACCCGCTGAAGACCAAGCAGCTCAAGGCCGGGCTGCAGCAGCTGGGCGAAGAAGGCGCGATCCAGGTCTTCCGCCCGCTGGCCGGCAGCGTGCTGATGCTGGGCGCGGTGGGCCAGCTGCAGTTCGAGGTGGTGGCGCACCGGCTGGAGCATGAATACGGCTGCAAGGCGCGCATCAGCCCCTGCCGCTTTTCCATCGCCCGCTGGGTGACCTGCGGCACGGCCAGCGGCAGCGGCGACGGCAACGCCGCCGATGAGCGCGAACTGGCCCGCTTCATCGACGGCAACAGCCACCGCATGGCGCATGACGCGGTGAACGCGCCCACCCTGCTGGTGGAGTACGCGCCCGAGCTGCGCGCCATCGAGACCAACTGGCCGAAGATCAGCTTCCACACGCTGCGCGAGCATGCCGGGCTGGTGGGCCAGCAGAGGCTCGACGGCTGACAACTGTTGTTTTACAATTTCAGCTTCTGAAGCTGAATTGGCAAAACCATGTTCCACCGCACTGCACACGCCCGCCTGCTGCGCTTGGCGCGCGGCTTTCCGGTGGTGGTGGTCACCGGCCCGCGCCAGTCGGGCAAGACCACGCTGGTGCGCGCTGCACTGCCCGGCCACGCCTATGTGTCGCTGGAAGACCCCGACGTGCGCGCGCGCGTGGCCGCCGACCCGCGGCGCTTTTTGGCCAGCCGCACCAACGGCCTGGTGATCGACGAAGCCCAGCGTGTGCCCGAGCTGCTGTCGTACCTGCAGACGGCAGTGGACTCAGACCGCCGCCCGGGCCGCTTCATCGTCACCGGCTCGCAGAACCTGCTGCTGGCCCAGGCCGTCAGCCAGAGCCTGGCCGGGCGCGCCGGCTATCTGGAGCTGCTGCCGCTGGCCTACCACGAAGGCGGCGCGGCATTCGCCGCGTTGTCGCTCGATGCGCTGCTGGTGCGCGGCTGCTACCCCGCCATCCACTCAACCGACGTGACGCCCGCCGACTGGCATGCCAGCTACGTGGCCAGTTACCTCGAGCGTGATGTGCGCGAGGTCAGCCGCATCACCGACCTGCTGCAGTTCCAGCGCTTTCTGCGCATGATGGCCGCGCGCTGCGGCCAGCTGCTCAACCTGAACGGCGTGGCCAATGACCTGGGCGTGGCCCAGACCACGGCGCGTGACTGGCTGGGCGTGCTGGAGGCCACCTACATCGCCTTCCGGCTGCCGCCCTTCCATGGCAACTTCGGCAAGCGGCTGGTCAAGACGCCCAAGCTCTATTTCCACGACACCGGCCTGGCGGCCTGGCTGCTGGGCATCACCGACGCGGCGACGCTGAACTTCCACCCGATGCGCGGCGCGCTGTTCGAGAACCTGTGCATCGCTGATTTCATCAAGCACCTGCGCAACACCGGCGCGGCGGGCAGCCCGTTCTTCTGGCGTGACAACACTGGCAACGAGGTCGACTTGCTGATCGAGCGCGCCGGCGTGCTGCAGCCGGTGGAGTTCAAGTCAGGCTTCACCTTCCACGCCGAGTGGCTCAAGCCGCTGCACACCTGGCAGCGCCATGCCGCTGCAGCACGCCAGGGCGAGCCACTGCTGGTGTGCGGCGCGCAGGTCACCCAGCAGGTGCAGGATGTGGGTGTGGCGCACTGGCGTGATGCGCTGCTGGCGCTGGGCCCGGCGCGCAGCGCAGCGGCCGGCGCGCCAGATGGCGTGGCCGCTCAGCCTGTGCAATAGGCCACTGCCACGGCGGCGGCCAGCCGCGCGTTGTTGCGCACCAGCTGCACATTGGCCGCCAGGCTCTGGCCGCCGGTCAGCACGTTCACCCGCTGCAGCAAAAACGGCGTGCTGGCCTTGCCGCTGATGCCTTGCTGCGCCGCCTCGGCCAGCGCCTGGTCGATGGCGGCGTCGATCACCGCACGCGGCATCGCAAACTCGGCCGGGATCGGGTTGGCAATCACCAGGCCGCCGTCTGGCGCCAGGCCCCAGCGGGCATGCATCACGGCGGCGATGGCCTCGGCGCTGTCCAGCCGCACATCCACCGCAAAGCCACTGTCGCGGCTGAAGAACGCCGGCAGCGCATCGGTCTGGTGGCCGATCACCGGCACGCCGTGGGTCTCCAGGTACTCCAGCGTCAGCCCGAGGTCGAGAATGCTCTTGGCACCGGCGCACACCACCGCCACCGGCGTGCGCGCCAGCGCTTGCAGATCGGCCGAGATGTCGAAGCTGGTGGCCGCGCCCCGGTGCACACCGCCAATGCCGCCAGTGGCAAACACACGGATGCCGGCCAGCGCGGCAATCGCCATGGTGGCTGCCACCGTGGTGGCGCCGCTGCGGCGCTGTGCCATCAGCAGCGGCAAATCACGCCGGCTGGCCTTGGGCGTGGTGGCGCCGGCGCGGGCCAGGTGCGTGATCTGCGCGTCGCTCAGGCCGGCGCACAGGCGGCCGTCGATCACCGCGATGGTGGCCGGCACCGCGCCATGGGCGCGCACCTCGGCCTGCACCGCCAGCGCGGTCTCAGCGTTCTGCGGCCAGGGCATGCCGTGGCTGATGATGGTGGACTCCAGCGCCACCACCGGCGCGCCGCGCGCCAGTGCGGCAGCCACGTCAGGCGCCAGGTCGAGCCAGGGGTTCATGGTTGTGAGCAGAAGCTGCAAGCTTGTGAAGGCGATCACGCCGGGGTGGACGCCACCACCGCTTTGCGGGGGTGGCAGGCCGGGCCGGCATTCTTAGCATGGCGGCACTGTCGTCAAGCTTGTGCCCGCAACATGCCTGCTGCCCACTCTCGCTGCTTTGCCGCTGCTGCCTGCGCTGCGCTGCTGATGGGCATGGCTGCTGTGCGGGCCGCCACACCGGGCACCGCCGACGGCATCGCGGTGCTGGCCTTGCCCGGGCCGGTGCAGCTCAGCGCCGACGCACAGCCGGCGCCTGCCGAGACGCTGGCGCATTGGGCCGCTGCCAGTGCGCCGGTGGCAGGCCCAGCGTCGGGCCTGTTTGCTGCCGACAGCAGCCCAGCCGACAGTGCGTTTGCCACCTTGACCAGCCCACCAGCCGCGCAGGCGCGCACCGGCGCTGCCAACAGCAACGCGGCCACCGGCCGCATGCCCATGCCCAGCACCGGCAGCCTGCTGCTGCTGAGTGCTGGCCTGATGATGGTGGTGGCCGCAGCCGCCCGCAGCCGCCGGGCCTGAGCGCCCGGGCCATCGGGCCACCGGGCCACCGGGCGCCGCCGCTGGCGCCCGCCCGATAATCCGCGCCATGCCGCTCACTGCCCCGGCGCCATCACGCCTGGCGCTGTACCTGGACCTGATCCGCTGGAACCGGCCCGCCGGCTGGCTGCTGTTGCTGTGGCCGACGCTGAGTGCGCTGTGGATCGCCGCCGACGGCTTCCCCGGCTGGCACCTGCTGCTGGTGTTCACACTCGGCACCATCCTGATGCGCAGCGCCGGCTGCTGCGCCAATGACGTGGCCGACCGCGACTTCGACCGCCATGTCAAGCGCACCGCCCAGCGCCCCGTGACCAGTGGCGCGCTGCCAGTGGCCCAAGCGCTGGCTCTGGGCGCGGTGCTGGCGGCGGCGGCGTTTGGCCTGGTGCTCAGCACCAACCCGCCCACCATCGTGCTGAGCGTTGCCGCGCTGGCCATCACCCTGGCCTACCCCTATGCCAAACGCCTGGTGGCGATGCCGCAGGCAGTGTTGGGTGTGGCGTTCAGCTTCGGCATCCCGATGGCGTTTGCCGCCGTGCTGGGCGGGCAGGGTTGGCAGTTGCAGGCGTTGTCCGACGCCGTACCGCCGGCAGCCTGGGCGCTGCTGCTGGGCAACCTGTTCTGGGTGCTGGCCTATGACACCGAATACGCGATGGTCGACCGCGACGACGATCTGAAAATCGGCATCCAGACCTCGGCCATCACGCTGGGCCGCTGGGACGTGGCAGGCGTGATGGCCTTCTACGCCGCGTACTTGCTGAGTTGGGCCGTGCTGGGCCGGCTGCTGGGCCTGGGCGTGGTGTTCCTGGCCGGCATCGCGGTGGCTGCGTTGCAGGCGGCATGGCACTTCACCTTGATCCGCGACCGCAGCCGCGACGGCTGCTTCAAGGCGTTTCGCCAGAACCACTGGCTGGGTTGTGCGGTGTTTGCCGGCGTGGCGCTGGACCTGGCGCGGCGCTGAGCCCGCTCAGCCGCCAAACGCATCGCCCAGCTCGTTGGCGCGCTGCTGCGCCGCGCGCACTGCCCGGGTGATGGCCTGGGCCACTGCGTCGCCACGCATGGATTCCAGCGCGGCAAACGTGGTGCCACCCTTGCTGGTGACCCGTTCGCGCAGCAGCGCGGGTGGGTCAGCCGACTGCATGGCCAGCGCCGTGGCGCCGTCAAAGGTGGCCAAGGCCAGGCGCTTGCCTTGCGCTTCGCTCAGGCCCATCTGCAGCGCAGCGTCCACCATGGCCTCGACAAAGTAGAAGACATAAGCCGGGCCCGAGCCCGACAGCGCGGTCACTGCGTCCAGGTCGGCTTCATGGTCCAGCCACAGCAATTGGCCGGTGGGCGCCAGCACCTGGTCGACCAGGGCGCGCTCGGCAGCGCTGACTGCCGGGGTGGCAAACAGGCCGGCAATGCCACGCCCGATCAGCGCCGGCGTGTTGGGCATGCTGCGCACGATGCGCGCGCGCGCTGCCGCCACGCCCATCGCGCGGGCGATGGTGTCGCAGCGGATGCCGGCCATCACGCTCAGGTGCAGCGCGCCGGCTGCAAATGCGGCGCAGGGCGCTGCGGCTTGCGCAAACAGCTGCGGCTTGACGGCCCAGACCAGCAGCGCCGCATTGGCCAGTGCCACGTCGGCAGCGGGCCGCACCTGCACGCCAAAATCAGCGGCCAGTGTGTCGCGCTGGGCGGCGCCGGGGTCAATGACCAGGATGTCGGCCGGCGGGCGGCCAGCGCGCACCAGGCCACCAACCAGCGCCGTGGCCATGTTGCCGCCGCCGATGAAGGCGATCGACGCAGCGGGAGTGGGTTGCACCATGGCGCGCAGTGTAGCCAGCGGCCCCGCAGCCCTGGCCCGCCAAGGCGCAGACATACCGACCGGTGGTTGGCTCATGCAATCGGCGCATAACCACACACAAGCGCCGCCAGCGGCCTACATTGCGCCCCCAGGCGACCAGCGGCCACCCACGACGTGACCGCCAGCGCCCACCCCACAGCCACCACCACCCACTGAGACCCGAGACAACCATGACGCTTTCCTACGTGCACCCCACCTCTGACAGCCCATGGGGCACCTATCTGTCGCAAATCGACCGGGTGGTGCCGTACCTGGGGCCGCTGGCACGCTGGGCCGACACCCTGCGCCGGCCCAAGCGCACGCTGATCGTCGACATCCCGATCGAGCTGGACAACGGCAGCATCGCCCACTTCGAGGGCTACCGGGTGCAGCACAGCCTGACACGCGGCCCCGGCAAGGGCGGCGTGCGTTACCACCCCGACGTGACGCTGGAAGAAGTGATGGCGCTGGCGGCCTGGATGAGCATCAAGAACGCTGCCGTCAACCTGCCCTATGGCGGCGCCAAAGGCGGCATCCGCGTTGACCCCAAGCTGCTGAGCCTGAAGGAGCTGGAGAAGATGACGCGCCGCTACACCAGCGAGATCGGCATCATCATCGGGCCGCAGCAAGACATCCCGGCGCCGGACGTCAACACCAACAGCCAGATCATGGCCTGGATGATGGACACCTACTCGATGAACACCGGCGCCACCGCCACCGGCGTGGTCACCGGCAAGCCGCTGCACCTGGGCGGCAGCCTGGGCCGGGTGAAGGCCACCGGGCGCGGCGTGTTTGTCACCGGGCGCGAGGCGGCGCGCCGCATCGGGCTGGAGATCAACGGCGCCAAGGTGGCGGTGCAGGGCTTCGGCAACGTGGGCTCGTCGGCGGCTGAGCTGTTTGTGCAAGCCGGCGCGATGGTGGTGGCGGCGCAGGACCACACCGGCAGCATCTTCAATGGCCAGGGTTTCGATTTGTCCAAGCTGCTGCCGCATGTGAAAGACACCGGCGGCGTGGCCGGCTTTGCCGGTGCCGAGGCCATCGACATCGAAGCCTTCTGGGATGTGGACTGCCAGATCGTGATCCCCGCCGCGCTGGAAAACCAGATCACCGCTGCCCGCGCTGCCCGCCTGAAGGCCAAGCTGGTGCTTGAGGGCGCCAACGGCCCCACCGGATCGGCGGCCGACGACATCCTGGCCGAGCGCGGCATCCTGGTGGTGCCCGACGTGATCTGCAACGCCGGCGGCGTGACGGTCAGCTACTTCGAGTGGGTGCAGGATTTTTCATCGTTCTTCTGGACCGAAGACGAGATCAACGTGCGGCTGGACAAAATCATGGTCGGCGCGCTGCGCAACATCTGGGACACCGCCGACCGCCACAAGATCAGCCTGCGCACTGCCACGTTTGCAGTGGCCTGTGAGCGCATCCTGATGGCGCGGCAAGAGCGCGGCCTGTACCCCTGAACTTGGCGCGCTGCCACGCGCGGCAGCGCTCAACCGGCGTCGGCCAGCGGGCAGCGGTAGTGGTAGGCGTAGGCGTCGGCAAAGCCCAGGCGGCGGTACACCGCGCGGGCCGGCGCGTTGGCGGCCTCCACTTGCAGATAGGCCACCCGTGCTCCGGCGGCTGCGGCTTGCGCCAGCAGGCGGTTGCACAACCAGCGCGCCAGGCCCTGCCCACGCGCTGGCGGGTGGCTGAAAACGTCGTACAAGCCGACCAGCTCGGCCTCGGCGGCGCTCTGGCCGCAGGCCAGCACCTGGCCGTCACCGGCACGGCGCAGGGCCCAGCCTTGGCAGGGCACAGGCGAGGCAGCCAGCCGTTGCCCATGGGCCAGGCGCTGGCTGGCTGGCGAGCCGCGCAGTTGGCCCACGGTCTCGGCATAGGCGGCGGCATCCAGCGGCTGCCACAGCAGGCCTGGTGGCGGCGGGTCCACCGGCTGTGCGGCCAGCGCCAACAGGCCGGGCGCCACCATCACCCGGGTGTCGTCCAGGCTGTGCCAGCCCAGTGCAGCCAGCGCGTTGTCCAAGCCCGGCGGCTGGCTGAACGGCGTGATGCGCACCAGCATCGGCAAGCCAGCGGCATCGAACACCACCTGGCACAGCGCCAGGCGCTCAGCCAACGGCAGGCGCCCGGCGGCCACCGCCTGCACGCAGCGCGCGCGCTTGGCCTTGCCCGGTGAAAAGCGCAGCAGCCAGCCGTCCACCCAGCGCTGCTGCGGTGGTGCGCTGGCGTTGATGCCAGCGTCTTCGATGCGCGACAGCAGGGCCTCAGGCAGGTGCTGCGGCGTCATCGACGGCAGTTTGATGGTGGTAGTGGCGCGGCGTCAGCCAGCCGGCGCCAGCGCATCGATGCGCTGCACCAGTTCGCGCGCAAACGCCAGGTAGGCCACCGCGCCTTTGGACGCCGGGTCGAACACCACGCCGGGTTGGCCGTAGCTGGGCGCCTCGGCCAGGCGCACATTGCGCGGGATCACCGCGTTGAACACCTTGTCGCCGAAATGGGTCTTGAGTTGCTCACTGACCTGCTGCTGCAGTGTGATGCGCGGGTCGAACATCACCCGCAGCAGGCCGATGACCAGCAAGTCACGGTTCAGGTTGGCATGCACCTGCTTGATGGTGTTGACCAGGTCCGACAGCCCTTCCAGCGCAAAGTATTCGCACTGCATCGGCACGATCACACCATGGGCGCTGCACAGGCCGTTCAGCGTGAGCAGGCTCAGCGACGGCGGGCAGTCGATCAGCACCATGTCGTGGCCGCCGGCGGGCTCTTGGGCGGCGGCGGCCAGGGCGCGGCGCAGGCGCTCGTGGCGGTGCGCCAGTGCCACCAGCTCCACCTCGGCACCGGCCAGCTCACGGTTGGCGCCCAGCACGTCATAGCCGCCGGCTTGGCTGCGCTGGATGGCCTCGGTGATGCTGGCCGATTCCAGCAACACGTCATACACCGACAGCGGCATCGAACGCTTGTCGATGCCCGAGCCCATGGTGGCATTGCCCTGCGGGTCAAGGTCGATCACCAGCACACGCCGCCCCAGGCGGGCCAATCCGGCGGCCAGGTTGACGGTGGTGGTGGTCTTGCCGACGCCACCCTTCTGGTTTGCAATGCAGAACACATGGGCCATGGCAGGGAGTATCGCCGCTGGGTCGGGGCAACTTTGGCGGCCAAGCAGCTGGGCTGCGCAGCCCTGGCCACATGCAGGTTGCTCAACTGGGGGCCGTTGGCCTGGGGCGCATCCACACCAGACAGCGCTGCGCATCCAACCCGGGAATCTGCAGTTGTTCCACGTGAAACACCTCCACCGACGGCGGCAGCGCAGCCTGCTCATCGACCGGCGGTTTGCCTTTCATTGCCATCCAGACGCCGCCGTCGGCCAGCAGATGGGCGGTGAGTGCGGTGAAATCGGCCAACGACGCAAACGCGCGCGAGGTCACCAAGTTGTAGCCGCCAGCGGGCCGCAGCGCATCCTGCACGCGCGCAAGCAAGGCCCGCAAGTTGCCCAGCGGCAATTCAGCCGCCACTGGGCGGATGAAGCTGGCCTTCATGGCCACCGCGTCCACACAGTCGACTTGCCAACCCGGCTGCAGTGCTGCCAGCACCACGCCAGGCAGGCCGCCGCCGCTGCCCACGTCCAGCACCCGGGCCGCGTCCAGCCCGCCGCCCAGGCGCTGGCGCAGCGGTGGCAGCGTGGCCAGACAGTCCAGCAGGTGGTGGCTGAACATCTGGTCTGCATCACGCAAAGCTGTCAGGTTGTAGACCCGGTTCCAGCGCTGCAGCATCGCCAGATAGGCCAGCAGCTGGTCGGCCTGCGCAGCGCTCAGCGCCAACTGCAGGCTGTGCGCCGCAGCCAGCAGGCGATCACGCGGGCCAGCCGTCCCCGCACCTGCGCCCGCGCCCGCCATG